>CAJWMX010000351.1 GCA_913043805.1 uncultured Acidobacteriota bacterium
TGACCAGATCGGTCTTGCCGAGGCCGCGGGCAATGTCGGGCGTCGTGACGATGGCGCAGGCTGCACCGTCCGATACCCCGCAGCAATCGAACAGTCCGAGCGGATCGGCAATCATCGGCGCGTTGAGCGCCCGGTCCTCGTCGATCGCTTTCCGCAGATGCGCCTTGGGGTTCTTGGCGCCGTTGGCGTGGCTCTTGACCGAGACGTGGGCCATCGCCCGCTTGAGATCCTCGCGAGCCACCCCATGCTTGGCCTGATAGGCGGTGGCCAGCTGCGCGAACGCGCCGGGGGCCGACAGGTTCGACCAGTACATGTCGTTGACCGCCCCCCGGCTCCGCTGGGGCAGACCGCCATACCCGGTGTCCTTCAGCTTCTCCACCCCGAGCGCCAACGCCACGTCGCAGGCGCCGGAAGCGACGGCGTAGACCGCCCCCCGAAACGCCTCGGAACCGGACGCGCAGTAGTTCTCGACCCGCGTCACCGGAATGAGGGGCAACCGCAGCGCCATCGCGAGCGGGATCCCGGACTTGCCGACATGCTGTTCTTCGATCGCCGTGGCGAACCAGGCGGCTTCGACCTGGCGTTTCTCGATTCCCGCATCAGCCAACGCCTCGGAGAACGCCTCCAGCATGAGGTCTTCCGCGTTGTCGTTCCAACGCTCGCCGAAGCGGGAGCAGCCCATGCCGAGCAGGGCAACCTTGTCTCTGATACCGCTGGGCATAGGTCACTCCTCGACCGGCGCCGAGAGGGACGCCGGTGTCGCCTTCCAGAAGTAGCGGCGAAATCCACGCATCGGGTCGTAGTCCTTGACCCGGAACACCATCCGCATGGGAGCCCCGACCTCCAGCGCAGCTCCGGGCTCGACGTCCGTGAAGTCGATCATGGCGCGCCCTCCACCCTCGAACTGGACCATGCCGTAGTAGGCAGGCGGGTCGGGAGAGTAGGTAAGCCGGTCCGAGGTAAAGGAATTGAGCTGCGCGGGGCGATCGGCAAACGAGTACGGATCCTGTGGCCCGGTCGCGCCGCAATCCGGATTCACGCAGGCGCCGCTCGCCGGATACTGCGGCGTACCACAGGCCCGGCACTTGCCGCCCACGAAGCCGAGCAGCATCGCTCGATTCCGATACAGTGTCGTCAGCCCGGTCTGCTTGTCCACCTCGGCCCGCAGCCCGCGTTCGATCGTGAGCAGGTCATTGATCGCGAGATACCGCTGATAGTTGGTGTCGCCGACCCCGCCTGTCAGGCAACCGTCGATGCCACGCGCGGGGAGGCGGTCCGCCAGATCGGCGCCAGTCCGGAGCACGAGGGCGTCACCACCCTGGCCGAAACCGGTCAGCAGGATGAGCTCACCTTCGGCTGCCTGCTCGAGCACGTGGGCGAGCATGACCAGCGGGTGCGCCGCTCCGGTCTCACCGCAACGGGCCTGGAGGTTGTCCCGCACGGTGCCGTCGGGCAAGCCGAGGCGTCGCGCCAGGACCGAGGCGACACGGGGCGTCGAGGTGGGGAAGCAAAAGTGCTGGATGTCCTTGGCCTGGACCCCGGAGACGGCCAGCGCCCGTTCGACCGCCGCCGGAACGAGCTTCTGGTACCCCTCGTCCCGAATCCAGCGCTCCTCCCACACGTAGTCGAAGTCCTGATGTTGCCCCCGGTAGTGGTCCACGAAGTCGGCCGTCTCGCTGGCGGCGCCCAGCACGACCGCGCCACCCTCGCCCGCATCCACCAGGATCGCCGCGGCCCCGTCGCCGCTCGTCAGTTCGAGCGGGCTGGCCGCACGGGTCTTTCGCTTCTCGGCCGCGGCAACCAGCACCGGCCCCGCTCCGCCCGCCACCGCATCGATGGCGGTCAGCAACGCCGACGTCCCCGCGCGTTGCGAACCGGCGATGTCCAGGGTCCGCACCGTGCCGTCCAGGCCGAGCGCCTCGGCCACGATGCCGGCGTTCTGACGATCCTCGAACGGCAGCGTGGTTGACGCGAGCCAGAGCGCGCCCAAGCGGCTCCGGTCCATCCCGCCCAACGCATCCCTGCAGGCTTCGACCGCCATCGTGACCGGGTCTTCGTCCCAGTTGGCGATCGCGCGCTCGCCCCGCCCCAGCCCCTTGAGCGAGGGCACAAACCAGGCGTTGGCCTCGACGACGACCTGTCTCGAGAGACGCCGCCGGGGCAGATACCCCCCGAACGCGTGTATGCCGACTGCCATCAACCGCTGAGGGTACCGCAGTCGTGGATCAGACCGGGTCCCAGCTGAAGACGTCCTGGCTCCGGTCGAGCGGGTAGAAGTCGGCGCGAAACGCCGGCAGCGCCCGCTCCAGGACCGTCTCCGGGGTCCAACCGGATCCGTCGTGGAGTCCGCGCGCGGGACGGTTCTGGCTCATCACGAACAGCTCGTTGCTTCGCACGGCGAAGATCTGACCCGAAACGTCCTTGGCGGCATCCGATGCCAGGGCGACGACCATCGGCGCGATCTTCTCCGGCGTCATCCGCTTCAGCTTCTCGACCCTGGCGCGTTGGACGTCGTCGGTGATCGGTATCGACCCGATGAGGCGGCTCCAGGCGAACGGCGCGATGCAGTTCGAGCGCACGCCGAACCGGGCCATGTCGAGCGCGATCGACTTGGACAGTCCGACGATGGCCATCTTGGCCGCCGAGTAGTTCGCCTGCCCGAAGTTGCCGATCAATCCGGACGTCGACGTCATGTGCACGTAGCAGCCTGACTCCTGCCTGCGGAAGTGCGGCGCCGCGGCGCTCGACACGTTGAAGGAGCCCTTCAGGTGCACGTCGAGCACGGCATCCCAGTCTTCCTCGGTCATCTTGTGGAAGATGACATCCCGGAGGATGCCGGCGTTGTTGATGACGATGTCCAACCGCCCGAAGGCGTCGAGCGCCTGCTCGACCATCCGTCTCGCAGCGGCGCTGTCGGCCACGCTCTCGCCGTTCAGCTCGGCCTGTCCCTCGGCCTCGCGGATGGCGGTGACCGTTTCCAGAGCCGGCGCCCGGTCGCTGCCCTCCCCCGTTTCGCTCCCACCCAGATCGTTGACCAGCACCGATGCGCCGTGCGCCGCCAGCAGCCGCGCGACGGCGGCGCCCACTCCCCGGCCGGCGCCGGTCACCAGCGCGACTTTCCCCTCGACAACTCCCGAACTGCTCATGCCGCCTCCGCGTGGTCTTCGGGTGGGGCCTCCACCCTCCGAAAACCGAGAATCACCACCCTCCCCGGGCGAGTCACAGGCCTCATGCCGGTGACAGCATACGGTGGGCGCCTGACGGTGTCGAACCCGGGTCGCTCTCAGGAGCCGGGTACGGCCGGAAAACGGACGAGCACATAGGTGACCTGCCCGCCCTCGGGGACCAGGTAGCCGTGCGGCGTCCTCGCCGGGATGTGCAGCACGTCGCCCGCGCTCACCGGGTGGCGGGTGCCACCGGCGATTCCTGAGCCCAGGCTGCCGTTCCGGTCGAGCATGTCGCCACCCACAAGTAGTGCCCCGGCGCCGCTCGTCACGAACACCACATCGATGATCTCGTCGTGGATCTCCGGCACCCCGTCCGCGTCGCGGTGAATGTGCCGGAAGCGGTGGGAACGGGTGGGACTCCCGTAGTCGGCGAGCGTCTCCCGGGACGTTCTGTCAGGGCGAACGTCCTCGGCCAGCCCCAACCTGCGGGTCTCGAGCTCGTCAGCCCGCCACAGCGCGAACCCGTCGGGCTGGAAGGCGAGCGTCGGCGCATCGGCGGGCACGACGCGTTCTCCGACCAGCGCCGGCAGTCGCGCCAGCACATAAGTGACCTGTCCGCCTTCCGGCACGAGGTAGCGGTGCGGCGTATCGACCGGTATGTGAAGAATGTCGCCCGCCGCCACGTCATATCGTTCGCCACCCCGGATCGCCCGACCGGTCAGTTCCGGCGGAGCCCCCCGCGGCTCCACCAGTTCACCACCGACTTGCAACACCGCCGCGCCGCTCTGGATGAGCACGACGTCCTCGATATCGCGATGCTGCTCGGGCGCGCCGTCCCGCACCCGATGAATGAACCGGAATCGATGCGACCGGGTCGACGTTTCGTAGTCCGCTAGCGTCTCGCGGGCCGATCCATCGTCACCGACACGAGTGCCCAACGCCGTCTGACGGTCGGCCAGCGCCTCGCCGCTCCACCGAACGAACCCCGGCGACTGGGCGGCGGCCGACGTGGCACACAACGACCAGACGAGCGCCGGCACGAG
>CAJWMX010000352.1 GCA_913043805.1 uncultured Acidobacteriota bacterium
GCTGCCGGTGTAGATCCAGTTGCCCGAGGTCGTGGAGCCATCGGCAGCAAGCTCGCCGAATGACGACAACAACCGGCCCGTCTCAAGGTCGTAGCCGTTGATCTCCTTGGCGAGCTCGACCAGGGTCGGCAGCCGCGGATTGAGGTAGTCCCAGGTGAGGTGCTCAATCGAGTCGTGGTAGACGGCGTCCTCGCCGTCCTCGCGATAGAGCTCCTTGACCCGCCAGAAAAGCTCCGACAGCACGTAGGTGTCCGACCGCACCCCTTCAGGCGCGTCGATCGCCTTTTCCTTCCACTGCGCCCACCGCCCGCTGTTGGTGAACGAACCGTCTCGCTCGATCCAGTGCGTGGTGGGGAAATACATCACCTCGGTCTGGACGGTAGCGGGGTCGACCCCTGGCGCCCGCCAGAACTCGGCGCTGTCGAGCATGAACGGATCGATGACCACCTTCCACTGGAGCTGGGCCATCGACTCGAGCAGTCGTGGCACGTCGGGACCCGCCAGCAGCGGATTGAACCCGAGCGAGACGAACCCCTCGATGCTGCCCTGCCGCACCTTGTCCCAGATGGACAGCCAGGTGGCGTCGCCGTCCTGCTTGCCCAGGTACTGGTAACCGAACTCGTTGTCCGCCGTGGCGTGGTCGCCGAACCAGGCCTTGAGCTGCGACACGAGGAACTTCGGATAGTTGCCCCAGTAGTTGACCGTGTCTGGCACGAGCGGCGTCGGCGTCGACGCGTCGAGATGGGCCTCGAGGCTGCCCTGGTCCGGCGTCGGCACCTTCAGATAACCCGGAAGGATGCCGGCCACGATGGCGTGGTCGGTCGCCCCCTGCACGTTGGCGTGCCCGCGGAGCGCGTTAATGCCGCCGCCAGGCCGACCGATGTTGCCCAGGAGCAGCTGCAGGATCGCCGCGGTGCGGATGATCTGGCTGCCCACCGTGTGCATGGTCCAGCCCACCGCATACATGATGGTGCCCACCCGGTCGGCGCGACCGGTCGAGCAGATGATGTCGGCCATCTCGAGGAACTTCTCCTCGGTGCAGCCGGCAATCTGGGCCACCACGTCTGGCGTGTAGCGGTCGTAGTGCTGCCTCAGCAGCTGGAAGACCGAGCGCGGATCCTCGAGCGTCTCGTCGCGCCGCACGAAACCGTCCGATCCCCGCTCGTAGCTCCAGGAGGTCTTGTCGTAGGCGCTGGCCGCCTCCTCGAAGCCGGAGAACAACCCGTCCTCGAACCCGAAGTCGCCACTGACGATGAACGACGCGTTGGTGTGCGCGCGGACATAGTCGGCGTGGTGGAGGTCGTTGGTCAGGATGTGACGGATCAGCCCTCCCAGCACCGCGATGTCAGACCCTGGACGGATCTGCATGTGCTTGTCGGCCACCGCCGACGTGCGGGTGTATCTAGGATCGATCGTGACCAGCGTGGCATTGTTCTCGTCACGCGCCTCGACTGCCCACTTGAATCCGCAGGGATGGTTCTCGGCCGGGTTGGCCCCCATCACCAGCACGACATCGGCGTTCTTGATGTCCTTCCAGTGGTTGGTCATCGCCCCGCGACCGAACGTGGCGGCCAGACTGGCCACCGTGGGGCTGTGTCATATGCGGGCCTGGTGGTCGATGTAGGTCAGCCCCATGGCGCGCATCGTCTTGGTAATGAGATACGCGTCCTCGTTGGCGACGGTCGCGCTGCCGACCCACGAGATGCCGTTGCAGCGGTTGACGGTGCGCCCCTGGCTGTCCTGCTCGACGAAGGTGCGGTCTCGCGTCTCCTTGAACTTGCGCGCGAACCAGTCCATGGCGAAGTCCCAGTCGACCTCCTGCCACTCGCTGGCGCCGGCGGCCCGATACATCGGGCTCTTCTTCAGCCTGGGGCTGATCGCCAGCTGCATCTGCGAGGCGCCCTTGGGACACAACGTGCCGCCATTGATCGGGCTATCGGGGTCGCCTTCGACGTGGATGACGGTGTTGGTGGTGTTCAACCCACCGCTGCCGTGGGTGTAGGCGATGGTGCCGCACCCGACGGCGCAGTAGGGACAGACCGTCTTGTACTCGCGCGCGTTCCGGATCTTCAGCTGCCGCACTGCCGCGTAGGCAGGCTGCAGGTCGAACCCGAGCGCGCTGACGCCGGCCGCGGCGCCCACCGAGGCCTTGAGGAACGTGCGACGAGATATCGACATGTGAGCGCCTAATTTAGCACAGCGGTCTGACCGGCTTCGAGACGAATGTAGAGGCACCGCACCCCTGGATTTTCGTCACAGGGTGAAATGGGTTGCGGTGTTTGATTCAGAGTCATGAGGTTGGCCGCATCTGTTCTATATCTGCGCGTTGAGGGAGGCCGGTCTTCCCGGCCGCAGGAGTCGCCGGAGCAAGAGCGACAGCGACAAAGGCAAGAAGCGCGGGCGTCGGCGCTAGCCACGGCGTCCCACGCGAACCAACCCGAGGCCCGGGGAGCACCGCTCTCCGGGACTCTTTTCGTTCTGCCATACAATCGCGCCATGGTGGTATCTTCCGAGCCCGGACTGCGCTCGATCGAGGTGACTCGTGGGGACGTGCGGACGCCAGACGTGGTGGCTGTGGAAGCCCCACTCGAGATCCGGGTGGGCGACCGTCCCCTGGTGATCACCATGCGCACCCCGGGCCACGACGAAGAGCTGGCGGCCGGGTTCCTGTTCGGCGAAGGGGTCATCGCCAGAGCCGAGCAGGTGGACGCGATCCGCGTCGAACCGAACTCGGAGGTCACGTCAGCGGAGGATCTGGCAGCCGGAAAGGTCGGAGGCGGAGACCGGGTAATGGTGACGCTCCGCGATGGGGTGGACGTGGCCGACGTCGAGCGGGCCCAACGCGACTACCGCGCCACGGCGGCTTGCGGAGTATGCGGCAAGGAGAGTCTGGACGATCTGGACCAGGCCCTTCCGACGATCCAAGCCAGGGACTGCTCGACCGAACTACTCGCGTCGCTCCCGGACCTGATGCGCCCACATCAACCGCTCTTCGACGCCACCGGCGGGATTCACGCCGCGGGGCTGTTCACGCTGGAAGGGAAACTGCTCGGCGTGCGGGAGGACATCGGCCGGCACAACGCGGTCGACAAAGTCATCGGCCGAGCCGTACTGGACGGCGCGACGTCGCTCTCTGACCGGATCCTGGTGGTCAGCGGCCGCGCCGGCTTCGAGCTGGTGCAGAAAGCTCTCAAGGCCGCCATCCCGGTGATGGTCTCGGTGGGCGCCGCCTCGAGCCTCGCGGTCGACATAGCCACCGCGGCCGGAATGACGCTCTACTCCTTCGTCGGGCCGGGCCGCGGGAATCTGCACAGGTAGCTTGTCGCCCCTCGTCTTGCTCCGGTCGCCGCGAGGTGCCAGGATGGGGCCATCCGCGCAGAGCCAGTAGAGGAGGAACGCCATGGACCCGAAGCGCCCAAGATTCCAGCCGAAGCTGTCGATCTGTACACCCGGTTCATTCATGGCGAGGTCTACCGTCGCGACTTCCTGTCGGGCATAAGGCGCTTCGCGATCGGCGGTCTCACAACCGCGGCGATCGTCGAGGCGCTGATGCCGAACTATGCCCTGGGCCAGCAGGTGTCCAGGGACGACGAACGGATTCGCGCCAGCTACGAAACGCTGCCATCGCCAGACGGCAACGGCTACATGCGCGGCTACCTGGTGCGGCCGTTCAGCGCCGACTCGCGCAGCGAGACGTCGGCGCCCTTGCCTGGCGTCATCGTGATTCACGAAAACCGGGGGCTGAACCCGCACACCGAGGATTTGGCGCGGCGCTTTGCGCTGGCGAACTTGATGGCGTTTGCGCCAGACGCGCTGACGACGGTCGGCGGGTACCCGGGCGACGACTACCAGGGCGGGCAACTGTTCCGCACGATCGACCGCGAGAGGATGGCGGCCGATTTCGTGGCCTCGGCACGGTGGCTGATGGGGCGAGACGACTGTAACGGACGGATCGCCGCCACCGGGTTCTGCTTCGGTGGCAGCATGTCCAACCAGCTGGCGGTGCGGCTAGGGGCGGATCTGGCGGCCGCGGCACCGTTCTATGGCGGTGGGGCGGCGGCCGAATACGTGCCGAACATCAGGGTGGCGATGCTCATCCACCACGGCGCGCTCGATACCAGGCTGGTGGAGGCGTATCCGGCCTACGAGGCGGCGCTGACGGCCAACAACGTGACCTTCGAGGGCCACATCTACCCGAATGCGGTG
>CAJWMX010000353.1 GCA_913043805.1 uncultured Acidobacteriota bacterium
CATGGCTTGCTCCAGGTCCCGAAGAGCGAGCCCTCGACGATACCGTCGGCGGCTCCCGTCGCGCTGGACACCCCGCTGTTCATCCTGACCAACCGGCTCAGCCCGCTGAAGGTGGCCGTGCGGGCGCTGCTCAATCTTCATAGGCTCGTGTCGAGGCTTGGCGATGAGCGGGTCTGGCCAACCGTCAAGACGTTCCGCACCGCGGCTGGACACGCCTCGCGGGCGCTCGGGCTGGAGTTGCGTCAGCAAGATGAAATGGCGCGGCGCAGTGGTCGCCACCGGCGCAGCATCGGCTACCCGGTGGGACGAGATGAGCGGTCCAGCCTCGAGCGGTTCGCCGCCAGCTTCACGCTCACCTCATCCCCACGAGTGCTGTCGGGACCGCTGGTCGTGCTGGGGCTCGCCGCACCGGTCGGTCAGGAGCGCGTAGCGCTCACGGATGCGGGTGTGCGGCTCGCTCTCGCGCCAAGTCCGCTCCTCGACGACGACGGCGGGCCCGGCACGTTGTCGGACGTCGAACGGCAGATCCTGCTCGAGGGCGTACGGCAGGCAGGGGGTGAGCGACGCGAGGTCACCCGGTTCCTACGGTCGGTCATCGACAGCGGTGGCGCCTTGACGGCGGTCGACGAGCAGCTGGCCGCGGCCCAACCCGCCTGGGCGCCAAACCGGATACTGGCGCACCGGGCCGCCATCACCGGACGGCTCGAGGAGCTTGGCCTGGCCACCGTCAGCGGGCGCGGTCAAGACGGCCACATCGAGGTGTCCGGCCCGGGAGAGGAGTGGCTCGAGCGAGATCGTGAAGAGACACGATGAAGGATGCAACGACGTTCGATTTTCTGCTGGGGCGTTGGCAGGCTCGCGGCCGGGCGATGGGCACGGAGGGCCAGTGGGAACCTGTGGACATGGTGTGGATGTCCCACTCCGTGCTCGACGGCCTGGCCATCGCGGGCACCTACCAGACTCGCGTCGGCGAGGGAGAGCTTCGGGTGACCGCGCTCGACTTTCGTCGCTACGATACGACGGCCGAACGCTGGAGCATCGAATGGCTGGACCCTCAGACGGGGCTCCTGCGGACGCAGGTCAGCGACGGGGGCGGAGACGTGCGGCGGACCAAGGCAGGCGTCTCGATGACCAGTCGCGCCGCCGGCTTCCTGCACCGTGAGCGGTTCGAGGACATCGGACAGGACCGGTTCGTCTATCGAGCCGAGATCTCCCGGGACGGCGGCTCGTGGACGCTGATCGAAGACAGGGAGCTGACCCGAACTGCGCCCGCCGCTCAGGCTTAGCCCACGCCGGCCGCGATCAGGAGCACGACCACCGCCACCGCGAAGAGCTTCACGAGCAGCGGAGCCACGAACCGCACCCATTGCGGATACGGGATCCGGGCCAGCGCCAGCATGCCCATCAAGAGGGCGTTGGTCGGCACCACCATATTGGTGAAGCCGTCCCCGAACTGGTAGGCGAGGACCGCCGTCTGCCGGCTGACGCCCGTCAGATCGGCGATAGGAGCCATCAGCGGCATCGTCACATACGCCTGCCCCGACCCGGACGGGATAAAGAGGTTGCACAGCGCCTGTACACCGAGCATTCCGACCGCGGCCACGCCGCCTGGAGCCCCCTGGAGCGGGGTGGCGAGGGCATTGATGACCGTGTCGATGACCTGTCCCTCGGTCAGCACCACCTGGATGGTCCGGGCAAACCCGATGATAACGGCCGTCGAGGTCAGCTCGGCGGCGCCGGACGCGAAGGCCGCGGCGACCCGGTTTGGCGAGAGCCGGGCCACGACCGCCACCAGCACTGCCATCCCCAGGAACACGGCGGTGAGTTCGGTCAGATACCACCCTTCGGCGCCGACACCGTAGACGAACAGCAGCACGCCGGCGAGAAAGACGAACGCCACCAGGAGGCGTGCCCGGGTCAGCTCGACGTCCTCGGGCAGGTCGAACCCCTGCGCGTAGGACACGCCACGCACCAAGCTCTGCTCGGGATCCGCCTGCACCCGGCGGGCATACCGGAGGAGATGATGGACACCTACCGCCAGGCAGGCCGCCAGAGCTAGCCAGCGCAACCCCTGGCCCGACGTCAACTCGACGCCGGCGATGCTCTGCGCGATCAGGACGGTGAAGGGGTTCAGCGCCGCGCAACCGTACCCGACCGCGGCGCCGACGTAGATGATGCCCAACCCGACGACGGCGTCCATACGCAACGCCAGACACATCGTGACCAGCAGCGGCACGAAC
Organism: uncultured Acidobacteriota bacterium; assembly: GCA_913043805.1. Classification (GTDB taxonomy): domain Bacteria; phylum Acidobacteriota; class Vicinamibacteria; order Vicinamibacterales; family UBA8438; genus UBA2994. Next base: position 2,241 of record CAJWMX010000353.1, read on the forward strand.
GGCATGTACTCCTCGGCCATGCCGACCGTCGAGGAGCCGAGCGCGAACAGCGTCACCATGCCGCCGACCAGGAGCGTCGGTCGGTCTCCCATACGCCGGATCGCGAGGCCGATGAGCGCGTCGACGGCGCCGGTCGCGCGGAGCACGCCAAACACGCCGCCCACAATGAGCACGAAGAAGATGATGTCGGCGGCCTCGGCCAGCCCGCGAGGGACCGCGGTCAGGAAGGTAAAGGCGGGCAACGGCGCCGCCTCCACGGTGCGGTACGTGCCGCCGATGACCTGCCGGCCGTCGCGCTCGAACACCCCGGCCGGCAAGACATAGGTGGCCAACTGGGCCACGATGATCAAACCGAAGATCAGGACCAGCGCGTCCGGAAACCGGGAGGTGTCGCGAGCCCCCATCGAGTCCTACGACTGGGTGGGATCGTCGGACACCCGGATCAGCAGCTTCCCAAAGTTCTCGCCGCGGAGGAGCCCCTGGAACGCGCCGATGGCGTTCTCGATCCCGTCGACGATGTCCTCGCGATACTTGAGCTCGCCCGATCGGATCCAGCCACCGACGTCACGGAGGAAATCGGCCTGTCGGTGCGCTCGGTCGTAGACGATGAAGCCGCGGATCATCAGGCGCCGGACCAGGATCATGCCCATGAGACGTGGGACCTCGTTGGGGCCGGGCGGCAGCTCGGTCATGTTGTAGTTCGCGATCCGCCCACACACCGGGATGCGGGCGAAGTCGTTGAGCAGCGGCACGACCGCATCGAACACCTTGCCCCCGACGTTCTCGAAGTAGACGTCGATACCGTCCGGACACGCCTCTTTCAAATCCTGTGGCAACGTCTCGCTCTGGTGACTGACGCAGGCGTCGAATCCAAGCTCGCCTGTCACGTAGTCACATTTCTTCTGAGCGCCGGCGACACCAACGACGCGACAGCCTTTGATGCGGGCGATCTGACCGACCACCGCGCCAACGGCGCCCGAGGCCGCCGACACCACGACGTTGTCGCCTTCCTTGAGCTCGCCGACGTCGAGCAGCCCGACATAGGCGGTCATCCCCGGCATACCGAGGACCCCCACCGCGATGGAGATCGGGGCCAGGCCCGGGTCGAGCGTGCGCACGCCCTTCCCGTCCGAGACCGAGTACTGCTGCCAGCCGCCGAACGAGAGCACGATGTCGCCCTCGGAGAAGTCGGAGTGTCGCGAGGTAACCACCTGCCCCACCGTCTGCGCGCCCATCACCTCACCGAGATCGACACCCTTCGCATAGGACGGTCCGGGGTTCATCCGACCGCGCATGTACGGGTCGAGGGACAGATAGATGGTACGGATCAGGATCTCGCCCTCACCGGGCTGAGGCACCGGTGTCTCCACGACCTTGAAGTCGGTTTCGACCGGGAAACCGACAGGATGGGCGTTCAACAGGATCTGGCGATTGGTGGCTGACATCTGAACAGGACTCCTTGGCTCGAGACAGGCATCGCGGCGCGGTGCCCGACCGCCGATTGTACTCACTAACCCCGGTGGGGTTCCGCCCCTGCCCCCTCGCGGGCCCAGAGCACCCCAGGTATGATCGCGCCCTGCTCATGGCAGCTCTTTCCAGACCCGCGGCCCTGATCCCACTGGTGTGCTGGCTCGGTGGCACCGCCTGCGCTCCAACCCCAGACGCCAACCACGACTGGCCGGTCTACCTGGGCCCCGGCAGCAGTCAGTACTCCCCCCTCGATCAGATCTCGGCGGACAACGTCGAGCAGCTCGAGGTTGCGTGGACCTACCGGGCAGGCGGGGCTGATCTGGAGAACCATCGAAGCCAGATGCAGACCAGCCCGATTGTCGTGGACGGAGTGCTCTACGGGGTCTCGCCAGACACCAGGGTCTTCGCGCTCGATGCGGCGACTGGCGAACGACGGTGGGAGTTCGACCCCTACGCGGCGGGCGCCGAGACACA
>CAJWMX010000354.1 GCA_913043805.1 uncultured Acidobacteriota bacterium
TCCGCCTTCGCCGCCGGTTCTCAGAGCCCAAGGTATAATTCTTGAGGGGCGAAGCGCAGATAATTTCATATCTGAGAAGGGCTTGTACCCCCAATGGTCCATTCGTGGGCCGGTCGGGAGGCCCGGATCGCGCTGGAACCCATGGAGTTTCGCTGCAGGCTCGGCACCGAGACCGGAGAGGTCGTCGAGGAGGTGTTCGTCTCGGAAAGCGAGGCCCAGCTCCGCCAGGAGCTGGAGAGGAAGGGGGTGTACATCCTCTCGCTCCAGCGGCGGGGCGGTCTGAGCATTCCAGGGCTCTCGTCTGAGGGGCGGCGGCGGATCAAGACCCGCCAGTTCCTAGTTTTCAATCAGGAACTCGCGACCCTGCTCAAGGCTGGACTGCCTCTGGTCCAGTCTCTCGACATCCTTCGCAAGCGGATCGACGACCCGGGATTCAAGCGGATCCTGAACGACGTCCATGATCGCGTGCGCGCCGGCGCGGCGTTGTCCGAAGCCTTCGAGGCGCAGGGTGACGCGGTCCCGGGTGTCTACACCGCCTCCCTCATGGCAGGCGAGAAGAGTGGCGGGCTCGAGGAGGTCATCCGCAGGTATGTCGACCATGTGAAGGTCATCAGCGCGGTCAAGCGGAAGACGCTGTCGGCTTTAGTCTATCCTGCCATCCTGCTGTGTCTCTCGCTGATCGTCGTCGCGATCATCGTCCTCCGCGTGGTTCCGGAGTTCGAGGGGTTCTACCGCAGCTTCGAGGCGGAGCTTCCGGTGATGACCCGCGTGATCGTCGCGGGCTCCGAGTTCTTCCGGGCCTACTTCGCGCTCATCGTCCTGGGGGTGGTCGCCGCGGTTGGTGGCGGCTGGTACTGGCTCAAGCAGCCTGGCCACACGGCGGGGCTCGACCGGCTGATCCTGCGGATCCCGACCGTCGGCAAGATTGCGGCGCGGTTCGCGACATCCCAGCTGGCGCGGACGCTGGCGACGTTGCTCGGCGGTGGGATCCCGCTGGTCAACGCGATTGACGTGGCGTCGCGATCGCTCGGAAACCGTTTCTTCGCCGATCAATTGACGCTGGTGGGGCAGCGCGTCCGGGAAGGGGAGGCGCTGGCCTCGGCGCTGGCCGATCGGAAGGTGTTTCCTGAAGTCGCGATCAAGATGGTCGAGGTCGGGGAGTCGACCGGCGCGCTGCGCGAGATGCTGACGAGCGTGGCCGACTTCTTCGACGAGGAGATCGACACCCAGCTCGGCCGGTTCGTCACGATCATCGAGCCGGCCCTGCTGGTGGTGATGGGGGTGGTCATTGCCGGCCTGCTCATCGCCCTCTACATGCCGTTGTTGCAGATGGGATCGGTGCTCGCATGACAGACGAGACACAGGCCACCTTGGACGCGGACGCCACGGCGGCGACTGGCGCCGCCACGGACGAGGAGCTGTATGTCGGCGGCGAACCGGAGACCGTCGATCATGCAGCCGAGCTGGCGCGTGCCCAGCAGCTGGCCGAGCGGTATCGGCTCGAATTCGTCGACATGGAGAAGTTCCGAATCGACGCAGAGCTCTTCCGGTCGATCCCGGCCGACCTGATGCTGCGCTACGGGTTCGTGCCACATCGCAAGGATGGACAGACCCTGGTCATCGTCGTGTCCGATCCCACCGACCTCCCGATGATCGACGAGCTTGCGCTTCTGCTCGGCACGCCGATCCGGGTCACGGTGGGAACCTCGTCGGCCATCGAGTCGATTCTCAAGAAGAGCGAGGGGTCGCAGCGCGTTCTCGACGAAGCGCAGGAAAGCTTCGAGCTCCAGATTCTCCACGAGGACGAGGCGGGAGAGGAGAACCTCACCGTTGAGCGGTTGACCAGCGACATCAGCCCGGTCATCCGACTCGTGGACTCGATGATTTACACGGCGCTGCAGCGACGGGCTAGCGACATCCACATCGAGACCCAGGACGACGCGGTCTACGTCAAGTACCGGATCGACGGAACGCTGCAGTCGGCCATGCGCCCCGTGGACAAGCGGTTCCATAGCGCGATCCTGTCCCGCATCAAGGTCATGGCCGAGCTCGACATCGCCGAGAAGCGGGTGCCGCAGGACGGTCGATTCAAGGTCAAGGTGCCGGGGAAGACGATCGACTTTCGTGTGTCGGTCATGCCGACCGTCCATGGCGAGGATTCAGTCATCCGGATCCTGGACAAGGAGACGATCAGCGAGCAGTTCCGCGAACTGAGTCTCAACATCCTCGGCTTCGCCGAGTCCGATCTCAAGCGGTTCCGGCGGGCCATCATGGAGCCCTACGGCATGGTGCTGGTGACCGGTCCGACCGGTAGCGGCAAGACCACCACGCTCTATGCGGCGCTGTCAGAGATCCACTCCCAGGAAGACAAGATCGTCACCATCGAAGATCCGGTCGAGTATCAGCTACACGGGATCACGCAGATCCCGATCAACGAGCGAAAAGGGCTGACGTTCGCCCGGGGCTTGCGGTCGATTCTGCGGCACGACCCCGACAAGATCATGGTGGGGGAGATCCGGGACTCGGAAACCGCCCAGATCGCGATCCAGTCCGCCCTGACCGGCCACCTCGTCTTCACGACCGTCCACGCCAACAACGTGCTCGACGTGCTGGGGCGATTCCTGAACATGGGGGTCGAGGCGTATCAGTTTGTCTCGTCGTTGAACTGTGTCATGGCGCAGCGTCTGGTCCGCATGATCTGTACCGAGTGCCGACGACCGGCGACGGTGACCGAAGAGCGGCTTGAGGAGTCGGGGCTGGACACGGCGCTGGCCACGACCCACCAGTTCTACGAGGGCGCCGGGTGCATCGAGTGTGGCGGCACCGGCTACCGCGGGCGGACCGCGCTGTGCGAGCTGCTCGACCTGACCGATGAGCTCAGAGAGATGATCCTCGCCAAGGCGCCAGCCTCGGAGATCAAGCAGGCGATGCGGTCGGAGGGGATGCGTTTTCTGCGAGATTCCGCGGTCGAGAAGCTGCTGTCCGGGCTCACGACGATCCGCGAGATCAACAAGGTCACGTTCGTCAAGTGACCGCGTCCGAGGACCGATCATGGCCATAGGTGCACAACTTCGCCGTCTGCTGGCTCCGCGACCCGCCGGAGTCAGCATGCAGATCGCCACCGACCGGGTGACCGCGGTCGCCCTGGGGCGAGGCGCCCGCGAGGTCTCCGCCGTATCCACGGTCCCGCTGCCCGATGGCGCGTTGATCCCGGCGGCGAACGCCTTGAACCTCGGCGACCGTGCGGCGGTAGAGGCGGCCGTCGGCCAGGCGTTACGTCAGTTGCCGGGCGCGCATGGTCGAGTGGCGCTCGTCGTGCCCGATAGCGCGGCAAAGGTGTCGCTGACCAGTTTCGAACAGATACCGAGCCGTAGCGCCGACCTGGAGCAGTTGGTACGCTGGCAATCACGCAAGACCGCCCCGTTCCGAGTGGAGGATGCGCAGGTGGCGTTCTCCCCCGGGCGCTCGCTCGAGGGTGGCGGTCGGGAATATGTGGTCTCGCTGATGCGTCGAGACATTGTCGAGGAATACGAGTCGGTCTGCACGGCGGCCGGCGCCCATGCCGGGGTGGTGGACCTGGCGAGCTTCAGCCTCGTGAACGGCGTGCTCGCCGGGCGTCGGATGGTCGAAGGCGACTGGCTGCTGGTCCACGTGGCTCACGGCTACAGCACCATCGCCGTGGTCAGGCACGGTCAGTTGATTCTGTTCCGCAATCGTCCGTCCGAGGGTGACGGCAATCTCGCGGATCTCGTGCATCAGACGACGATGTATCACGAGGACCGGCTCGGCGGGACCGGGTTCTCACGTGCGCTGCTGGCGGTCAGCCTGGCCGAGACGAGCGTGGAGCAGGCCGGCATCTTGCGCGCCATGCTCGAGAGTCGCCTTGGGACAACGGTCGAGGGTATCGGGTCCGAGCTGTCGCTGCCGGGCGCCGGCGGCGAGGGTGTGCTGCCGGATCTGGTGGCCGCGCCAGTGGGACTCCTGTTGCGGGAGCGCTCGTCGGCCGAAACAGCAGCATAGAGCACCACGCCATGTTGCGAACGAATCTCGCCACGCGCCCCTTCTACAACGAGCGCGCCGTGTATCTGGGCCTCGGCCTGATCGCGGTGGTCGGGCTGGCGGTGCTCGGCCTGGAGATCGTCGAGCTCATGGACCTGTCTCGGCGCAACGGCGATCTCGTCG
>CAJWMX010000355.1 GCA_913043805.1 uncultured Acidobacteriota bacterium
CGTCGACCAGCCCGAACGCCCAGTCGTCGACGACCTGTCCGCCTCGCCACCACTCGTCGGTCCAGGCGTAGGCGATGGCCCCGCACGCGCCTTCTTCAAAGGCGCATCGCAGCTGCATGGCGGTCGTCTCCGCCTGTCCGTCCAGGCCTTCTCGCAGGCTGTCGGCGCCTGCTTCTGACAGGAGCAGCGGTCGATGGCCGGCGACGTGCTGGAGCCGGATCAGATAGTCCCGCTGGGCGGACTCCTGGTGGAGGTAGACGTTGAAGGCGCAGACGTCGAAGTAGTCGAGCTGCAGGAACTCCGTCGGGGGGAAGTTCACATACGTCAGCAGGCTCTCTGGCGCGGTCGACTTCACATCGTCGCGGAGCGCGCGGAGGAACCGTTCGATCCGTTCGGGCCCGTGCCACCGAACGATGCTGGCCGGAATCTCGTTGCCGATCGCGATGAGCAGCGTCGCTGGGTGGGTGGCGAGACGCCGCGCCTCGTCCTTTGCCTCGCGCCGGATCCGGCGCGCCAGACCCGGATCGTCGAGAAATGGTGTGTGCTGCGGCCACGATAGCCCAGCCATGATACGCAGCTCGTGTCGAGCTGCCGCATCCAGGAGCCAGTCGGGAGGTGGGGTATAGGTGCGGATGGTGTTGATACCGGCCGTCGCCATGTGGGCGAAGTCGACCTCGACCCGGCCGGGGGGCGGAAACTGTACGCCGTCCTCGTCTGGCGCGAAGGTGCCATAGGAGGCCCCCGCGACCAGGAACCGTCGTTCGCCGACCGCCAGGAACTTGCCGTCGACCGTGGCGCGCCCCGTCACACCCATCTCCTGCATCTTACCCTCCGCTGGGGTGTTGACGGCGGCTCGCGCGGCAGGCATTCTCGACCCCACGGGTTCGGGCGGTTCGGGTCGGTCGACCGCCGCGGACCGCGTGCTGGAGTCGAGATGCCTACTTCACCAGTCGTCTCAGTCGCTGCCCTTGTCCTCGCGATGCTCGTGCCTTCTTCCACCATCGCCCAGACCGATACGGCCGAGACGCCCCGGACGGCCTGGGGCGCGCCAGACCTGGGAGGGGTGTGGGACGACAAGACCCGCACGCCGCTCGAGCGGCCAGAACGCTTTGGCGACCGGGAGTTTCTGACGGCCGAGGAGGCGGCCGAGATCGCCGACGGCGAGCGGGCGCGGGTTCAGGCCATGGAAGACCGCCCGGCTCAGCGGACCGTGGCGATCCCGACTGCGGGGGATCGTCCTGGGCGGTGGCTCGACTCGCCGGACCATCCGAGCCTGCAGGGGCAGACCGGCTCGTACAACATCTTCTGGTTCGATTGGGGGACCGGGCCAGTCAGCACGCTGCGCACCTCGCTGATCGTCGACCCACCGAATGGCCGGATGCCGGCGTTGACCGAGGCGGGCCGCCAGCGCGCCCGCACCATGGGGGCCCGTTCGTCGTTTAGCGAAACGGTCGCCGGCGCCGAGTCGCACCTGGACTTCGGCAACTCGGATCGTTGCCTCATGAGCGGCAACGCCGGACCGCCAATGCTGCCCGGCGTCTACAACAACATGCAGCTGTTCCAGACGCCGAACCACGTGGCCATCATGAACGAGATGATGCACACCGTGCGAATCATCCCGATTGACGCGCCGGAGACCCCCGACGACGGCGTCCGCCAGTATGTCGGCACTGGGCGCGGCCACTGGGAGGGCGACACGCTGGTGGTGGAAACGAAGGACTTCAACGACGACCGCACCCACATCACGTGGCGGAACACCAGTCGGAACCGCACCTTGGTCGAACGCTTCACCCGCGTCGACGTCGACACGATGCTCTACGAGTTCACGGTGACCGATCCCGGGACCTGGGAGGCGCCGTGGTCGGTCCAGTTGCCGATGCAGCACAGCGCGCTCCCTGTCTTCGAGTTCGCCTGTCACGAGGGGAACTACGGACTCCCCAACATGCTTGCCGGCAACCGGAAGCAGGAGGCGGAGGCCGGGCGCTAGCCGTTGCCGGTTTTCCGACAGCTCGCCAAGTGAGGCACAATCGGATGGCCCTAGGGAAGGAGACAGCCTCGTGCAGAAGCATCTACCGGTGGCGCTGTGCGCCCTAGCGATCGGAACCGCCGCGTGCGGCGGCGGTGACAGCAGCCCAACGACCCCCACGACCCCGACCACCGGTGGAACACCCACCACGACACCGACGACCATGAGCGTCGAGGTCACCGTGGCGTCGGGATCCGCATTCCAGGGGCTCGAGATTGGCGATCCGACGCAGAACCGAGCTATCACCGTCAGTGGCCGCTTGAGTGCGCAGGGTGGCCAATCACCGACCTCTCGGGCGTGTTCAGGCTGCTGGACTAGGACGGCATGACTCTGGGAGAACGTAACCTCGATTCGTTGTTCATGCCGGGGTCAACGCTGAGGCCCGGTTCTGACCTGGTCTTCACCGATGTCGAGCTGGACTTCGACATCCGTTCCCGCCGTTCGAGAATGCCGACGCCTTCGTCGAGGTGCAGGGACGAGACGAAGGAGGGCAGACCGTGATGGACGACACGACGGTCCCCATCGTCTTGAGCGATACCCGCGTGGTGCAGGGAATGTGCACGTCCGACGACGACACGATCTGCGCGCTCGAGGATCACTTCTCGATCGACGTGTCGTGGCGGGACGCCAACAACGAGACCGCTCCCGCGCAGGTCGTGCCGGGTAGGCGCTTTTTCGATGGAGGAGAGTTCTACTTCCTCAATCCGTCCAATTCCGACCTGTTGGTCCAGTTGCTCGATGCCTGCAGCGTGAGCGATCACTTCTGGGTATTTGCGTCCAGCACGACCGATGTCGAGGTCAACATCACCGTCACCGACACCGTGAACGGCGTGAGCCGGACCTACTTCAATCCTCTCGGCACCTAGTTCGATTCGATCAACGACACCTCGGCCTTCGCCACCTGCCCCTGAGGAGAACAGATGCGTCTTTCGGATCGACGTCGTTCCATCGCGCGGCTCTGCACGGCGCTCGCTACGGGTGTGCTGCTGACATCGCTGCCAACAACGGCTGCCGCGCAGGGCGCCGCGCCGATCACCCAGGCGCAGTTCGAGCAGTGGATGGATGAGATCTCCAACTGGGGGCGCTGGGGCGCCGAGGACGAGCTGGGGACACTGAACCTGATCACCGACCAGAGACGCCAGGCGGCCGGTCGGCTGGTCCAGGATGGGGTCTCGGTGTCGATGGCGCGCGATCTCAACACCACGCGTGACGCGCTCAACGCGAACCCGTTCCAGCACGAGCTGAGTACCTCCAGGTTCACGGAGCATGAGGTGGCCGGCGACGTCTACTCGGTGCAGTACCACGGTTTCGCCCACTCCCACCTGGACGGTCTGCCGCACTTTGCCCACGACGGGCAGCTCTACAACGGCTTCCCGGTCAGCGGGCTTGCGTCTTCCGGGGCCGAGCGACTGGGGATTCACAACGTTCGCGACGGCATCGTCACCAGAGGCGTGCTGATCGACATGGCCCGGCACCGGGGCGTCGACTATCTCGAGCCGGGGACCGCCCTGACGGTCGAGGACCTGGAGGAGTGGGAACGCGCCACCGGCGTGCGGGTGGGGAGCGGCGATGTGTTGCTGATCCGGACCGGCCGCTGGGAGGCGGTGCGTCAGCTGGGTCAGTGGAACTTCGTCGAACGAGCGGCCGGTTCGCATGCCTCGGTCGCCGCCTGGCTTAAGGCGCGCGACGTGGCCGTGCTCGGGAGTGACGGGGTGAGCGACGTCATGCCGTCCGGGCTGGACGGGCGCGCCAATCCGCTCCACGAACTCGTGATCGTCGGCCTCGGGATGCCGATCCTCGACAATCTGGACCTGGACGCGGTGGCGGAAGCGGCCGCCGAGCGCGACCGCTGGGAGTTCATGTTCGTCGGAGCGCCGCTCCGCGTGGTCGGCGGCACCGGCTCGCCGCTCAATCCGCTCGCGATCTTCTGAATACACGGGGCGTTACCCCGCGCGGCCGCCAGTTCTGGCGTTGTTGCTGGCCGGCAGGGTTCGCTTCTGGACGGCAACGCGTTTCTACATGTTGAGGTCGGCGGGTTCGTCCTGAACCCCGGGCTGTCAGGCGGAGCTCAGGGCAAAGGCGTTCCCGATGTTCCCGCTGGAAGGAGACGGTCATGCTGCGCCATTTCGCCGCAATCTCGGTGGTCGTGATGTGG
>CAJWMX010000356.1 GCA_913043805.1 uncultured Acidobacteriota bacterium
TGCAGCATCGCCGGAAGCATCAGCGCAATCCGTCGTCCCGTGGAGCGAAGTAGTGTGTAGTTCATTGGAATGTCTCCTCGAGTCCGAACACGCTAGAGCGCTTCGTCTCCGATTTCGCCGGTGCGGATCCGGATCGCCTGTCCGATGTCACTCACGAACACCTTACCGTCGCCGATCGAACCGGTGCGCGCAGCCTTGGTGATTGCCGTCGTGGCCGCCTCGACGAGGTCCTCGGCGACGACGGTTTCGAGCTTCATCTTCGGGACGAAGTCGACCGTGTATTCCGCCCCCCGGTAGATCTCGGTGTGACCCTTCTGTCGACCGAACCCTTTGACCTCGGTCACGGTCAGGCCCTGTACGCCCGCCTTGGCGAGCTCGTCCCGGACGTCGTCCAGCACGTGCGGTTTGATGACGGCGCTGATGAGCTTCATGTCCTATCTCCTGCCGGCTCACTCGTGATGGTGGCCTGTCTCTCCTACGGCCTTGTGTGGCCGGTCGAACTCTCGTTGACACTTCTGTGTAGCAAGGCCGGGGCCAGCTCTGGAGAGAATCGGCAGATCTCGACTATGGCCCATTTTTATAGGGGTTATCGGAGATGGCCGAAGACTGGGGGAGAGCGAAGATCGACGACTTTGTAGAGGCCCGGTCGCGGATCCTACGGTCGTGTGAGATCGGGGGGGGACGCCCCGGCCGGTGACTAGTCCCGATAGCGGGAGCAGTCGATGCCGTACTTCTTGACCTTGTAGCTGATGATTCGTTCGGTCGACTGGAGCAGGGTCGCCGCGCGGACCCGGTTGCCGCGCGTCGACTTGAGCGCGTCCTGAATCAGGTCCTTCTCATACGCCTCGACGGCCTCACCCAGCGACTGGCTCATCACCGTGCCAGAAGCCTCGCCTGTCTGCAGGGATGGGGGGAGGTCGTGGGCGTGAATCACACTGCCGTCACAGACGAGCACCGCTCGTTCGATGGCGTTCTCGAGCTCGCGGACGTTGCCGGGCCAGTGATAGGCCATCAGCATGTCGATGGCTGGCGTCGAGATCCGCTTGACGCTGTTCCCATGTTCGATCGCGTAGCGCTCGAGAAAGTGGTCGGCGAGCAGCAACACGTCGGTCTTCCGCTCCCGCAACGGGGGCACGAAGATGGCAAAGACGTTGAGCCGGTAGTGCAGATCCTCGCGAAAGGTGCCCGCGGCCATGGCGCCCTCGACGTCGGCGTTGGTGGCCGCGATCAGGCGGACATCCACCTTGACCGGTTGGGTGCCCCCGAGACGCTCGAACTCCCGTTCCTGCAACACCCGGAGCAGCTTCACCTGGGTGGACGGATTGAGATCGCCAATTTCGTCGAGAAACAGCGTGCCGCCCTCGGCCAGCTCGAAACGCCCCTTCTTGCGACTCTGCGCGCCGGTGAAGGCGCCTTTCTCGTAGCCGAAGAGCTCGGACTCGATCAGCGAGTCCGGCAGCGCCGCGCAGCTGACCTTGACGAACGGTTTCTTCGCGCGTTTCGAGTTGTAGTGGATGGCGTGGGCAATCAGCTCCTTGCCGGTCCCGGACTCGCCCCGCACGAGCACCGTGGTGTTGGCGCCGGCCACCTGAGCGACCTGCGCGTACACCTCCCGCATCGGACGGCTCGTGCCGACGATGTTGGCAAAGTCATACCGTTGTTGTAGCTCACCCCGAAGGTGGACATTCTCGTCCGCCAGTCGCTTCCGCTCGGCGTCGACGAGGTGGTTCACCCGGATGGCCTGGGCGATCATCGAGGCGGCGACGTCCAGGAACCGGACGTAGCCCTGATAATCGCGGCCCTTCTCGAACGGCAGATCGATGCTGATGGCGCCGACTGGCTCCTTGAGCGTCCGGATCGGGACGCAGATGAAGCTGATGTCCTTGCGCTCGAGGTTCTTCCGGCGCGCCCGGTTGAGGAACATCGGTTCCTTGCTGGCCCGGGGGACGATCACCGGTTTGCCGCTCTCCACCACTCGGCCCGTCACGCCCTCACCGACCTTGTAGCGGGCAGACTGTCCGTCGGTGGTCAACCCTTCGGAGGCCTCGACGTGGAGAAGCGCGGTGTCGAGATTGAGCAGCGTGATCGAGCTGCAGACCACGCTGTCGCGCCGATCGAGCAGCTGGAGCACGCGCTGGAGCGCGGCCCGAAGGCTCGAGGCGCCGGCGAGCACTTCGTTGACCTCGGACAGCGTCTTGAGGCGCGCGGCGTCCTGGGAGAGTCGTTCTCTGGGCACTGATCGCGAGGTGCGAGTAAAGAATCAGACGGCGCAGCCCTCCGACTCCTCCTGGCTCCTATCTCCTGACTTCTGTCTTCTGACCGCGCTTTCTAGGGAAGTGGCATCGGCAGGCGCGTCTCGCCCATCAGATACCGGTCGATACCGGCGGCCGCGCTGCGACCTTCGGCGATGGCCCAGACGATGAGCGACTGGCCACGTTGCATGTCACCGGCGGTGAAGACGCCATCGACGCTCGTCATCCAGTTGCGATCTCGCGAGACGTTGCCTCGGTCGGTCAGGTCCACGCCAAGCTGCGTGAGCAGACCCTCCTGTTTTGGTCCGAGGAAGCCCATGGCCAGGAACACCAGATCGACCTCGAGTTCGAACTCGCTCCCCGGGATCGTGTCGAACGACATCCGACCGTCCTTGCGACCCATCTCCACTTCGACGGCATGAAGCGTGGTGAGCTCGCCGGCGTCGTTTCCGGAGAAGCGCTGCGTGGAGACGGAATAGACCCGCTCGCCGCCCTCTTCGTGCGCGCTTGACACCCGGAAGATCTGCGGCCATTCGGGCCAGGGGTTGGCGTCGCTTCGGCTTTCCGGAGGCCGCGGCATCAGCTCGAACTGATGGACCGACCGGGCGCCTTGGCGATGCGCGGTACCGAGGCAGTCGGCTCCGGTATCGCCGCCGCCGATGATGACCACACGTTTGTCCTCGGCCGAGATGAACTCCTCGTCGACGACGACATCGCCCTCGCACTTGCGGTTCTGCTGGGTCAGATACTCCATCGCGAAGTACACGCCCTTGAGATCTCGGCCCGGCACCGTGAGATCACGAGGCATTCCGGCTCCGCCCGCCAGCAGCGTGGCGTCGAACTCGCCCTTGATGTCATCGGCAGCGACGGTCTCGCCCACGTCGGTATTCGGCTGGAACAGGACGCCCTCGGCTTCCATGATGTCGAGGCGGCGGTTCAGGAACCGCTTCTCCATCTTGAACTCGGGGATTCCGTAGCGCAGCAGACCGCCAATGCGGTCAGAGCGTTCGAAGACCGTGACGAGATGTCCCGCCTTGTTCAGCTGGTCGGCGGCGGCCAGCCCCGCCGGTCCCGATCCGATCACCGCAACCCGCTTGCCTGAGCGTTGCGTGGGGGGCTCGGGACGGATCCATCCTTCCTCGAAGGCGCGCTCGACGATCGCCAACTCGATCGACTTGATCGTGACGGCATCTCGATCGATGGCGAGCACGCAGGAACCTTCGCACGGCGCCGGGCACAGCCGGCCGGTCCACTCCGGGAAGTTGTTGGTCTTGTGCAGTCGGTCGATGGCGGGTTGCCACTTGGCGCGGTAGACCAGATCGTTCCAGTCCGGAATCAGGTTACCCAGGGGGCACCCTTCATGGCAGAACGGAATCCCGCAGTCCATGCAGCGCGCGCCCTGTTCACGGAGGTCCGTCGTGGCATACGGAAGATAGACCTCGTGCCAGTCCTGCCGACGCTCCTCGACGGGGCGGCTCGGCGCCTTCTGCCGGTCGATTTCGATGAACCCTTTGAGCTTACCCATACTTTCCTTACTGATCCGCTCCGCTACCGACGAGCTCCGCGAACCCGGGCTCGCGCGACTCGGCGCGGGCCTTGGCCTCGGCCATCAGCACCCGCTTGTAGTCGCGAGGCATCACCTTCACGAACTTCGTCGCCAGGCTGTCCCACTCGTCCAGCACGGTCTGGCCTCGGCCGCTCGACGTGTGGTCGACATGCCGGGTCACCAGACGCCGAATCAACGCCGCGTCCTCGTCGTCCAGCGCCTCGAGATCCACCATCCCGAGGTTGCACCGGCTGGCGAAGTCGCCCCGTTCGTCGAGCACGTAGGCGACACCGCCGCTCATGCCCGCCGCGAAATTGCGGCCCGTCGGTCCCAGGACCACCACCCGTCCGCCGGTC
>CAJWMX010000357.1 GCA_913043805.1 uncultured Acidobacteriota bacterium
TATTAGCGGCATTCAGGAATGGCTGTCGTTCTACTTCAAGAGCCCGGTCCATGCACCCGGGCTGTATCCGGAACATGACCTCTTCATTCAGCTCATGAAGCTGAAGAACACGCTGCGTTTCATGCGCGGCGAAGAGCTCATTACGCACCTCGGTCTCGAGTACTACGACTGACCCGGGCGCATCTCCGACAACATGGGGCAGATTCACCTCCAGGCCGTCCTTGCCGGTGGGGTCGTGCTGGGTGTGCTCTCGGCGCTGCCCATCGTCGACACCTGCTGCTGCCTTTGGATGATTGCCGGCGGCATGGTGGCCGCCTATCTGACGCAGCAGAATCGCCCTGACCCCATCCAGATGGGGGACGGTGCGCTCGCCGGCTTGCTGGCCGGCATCGCTGGTGCGGTCATCTACGCGCTGGTGTCCCTGCCCGTGCAGTTCATCACCGCGCCGATCCGACGCCGCGTGTTTCAGGGGTTCATGGATTCGGCCGCGGACATGCCCCCCGAGTTCCGGGAGTATCTGGATGGGTTCGCCGCCGCCGACGGTGGTATCGGCGCCATCTTCATCGGCCTGCTGGTCTCGTTCCCGTTCATCCTGATCCTTGGCAGCGTCTTTTCCACCATCGGTGGGCTGCTGGGCGCGCTCTTCTTCAAACGCAACACCCCGCCCGTTCCCGCCACCGCGCCACCCCCACCGCTGGGCTAGCAGGTCGCTGAAATACCAGTACGGTCGGGCTTCTTGGCGAGAAACCCTAAGGTCTTCCGCGGTTTCGACCGAAACTCCGGGTGGAAATTGTGTGCAGCGGCGTGCGAGGTCGGACATGAGCAGGGTCTGGACGGGATGGCGGCGTGGCGTGGCGCCCGTGCTGTGGGTAGCCGTGTCCGGGTGTGCCGTGCTCCCGGGCGCCGGGCTCCCGTTCCCGGATGAGATCCCGTCGGTTGAGGGGGCGCCGGACGCCGATGTCACCGAGACGGCCGTCGTTCCGCCAGTCGTCGAGCCGATCGCAGAGTCTGAGGCGCCGCTGGCCCCGGTGGCCCGTGCCGACGCGCCGGAGCCGTTGGACCAGTTCCCGGAGCTTGCTCCCCTGGAACCGTTGGCCGTGAGCCAGCTCGACCTGGCGACGCCGGCGCCGACGCTCGACGACGAGGTGCTGTCGCTGCTGCTGTCGGAACCACTTCCGGTGGTCGATCTCCTCAGGTTGCTGCTGAGAGAGACCGGCATCAGTCTGGTTCCGGACCCCGGGATTACCGAGACCTTCACGGGCGAGCTCAAGAACGTCACGCTCCGGCGTGCTCTCGACCTCGTGCTTCGACCGATCGAACTCGAGTACCGCCTGGATGATGACGTGCTGCGAGTAGTCCGTCGGCCGCTGCAGACGCGGGTCTTCGAGGTGAACGTGCCGGCCACGCGACGAGTGGCGGAACGGGTGGTGTCGGCCGGTCTCGTCGAGCCCCGGGTCGGGTCGACGCTTCGCTCCACCGACCATCGCGATCCTCTGTCCGACGTCGCGCAGGCGGTCGAGGCCATGCTGTCGCCCTTGGGTGAGTCGCACCTCGACCGGGGAGCCGGCTTGCTGCGGGTCCGGGACACCGCCGAGACGCTTGACGCCGTGGCTCGCTACCTCGAGCGGGTACGAGACCGGGCGGGTCGGCAGGTACGGCTACAGGCGCGGATCCTGGAGGTTGCGTTCTTCGACCCTGCAACCGTTGGACTCGACTGGCCTCGCCTCTGGCAAAGCGTGACCGATGAAAGCGCCAGGGCCACGGACTCGGTGCTCCGTGGAGCCGCCGAGGTAGCTCGGTTCATGGCTGCCCTCGAAACGCAGGGCGTCGTGACCACGGTGTCGGAGCCGATGGCGGTCACGCTCAACAACGAGCCGGCGCAGGTGCGGGTCGGCGGCCTGGGAGAGCGCGATGCGGTTGTATTGGCCATGACCCCGCAGGTGGGTCTGGATGGCCTCGTGACGCTGAGTGTGACGCCGCGGGTCACGACCCTAGGCGCCGACCTGACCGTGCGCGAGCTCGACACCCTGCTACGGGTGCGGGATGGCGAGACCGCCATTCTTGGAGGTTGGTTCCGCCGTCGTGCATCCCACGACGAAGGGGTGGAGGCGTCGGGACGGATCGATGGGGCCGCCGCGGGCAGCACCGCACCGGCGCCGCCGGTGGCGACCGACCTGGTGATCCTGCTGACCCCGACGGTGCTGCCTGACGCGTGAGGTCCAGACATGTATGAGGAGTACTATGGCTTCACGGAGAAGCCGTTCGGTCTGACGCCGGACCCTCGGTTTCTCTTCCCGAGCGAGACGCATGCGGGAGCGTTCGAGCTCCTCGAGTACGCCATGCGTCGCCGCGAGGGGTTCGTCGTCGTCACCGGAGACATCGGCACCGGAAAGACTACGCTCTGCCGAGCGCTGCTCGAGCGGCTGGACCAGCAGACGTTCAGTGCGCTGCTGCTGAACCCGTTTCTTTCGGAGACGGACCTGCTGCGACTGATCCTGCAGGACTTCGGTGTGGTGTCGCGCGACGAGCTTCACCACGGCGCGATGAGTCATGTAAGCAAGCAGGCGCTGATCGACACGCTCAATGACTTCCTCTTGTCGCTGCTGCCGCTCGGCGCGTGCGCGATGCTCATCGTGGACGAGGCCCAGAATCTTCCGCCTCAGGTGCTGGAGCAGATCCGGATCCTCTCGAACCTCGAGACCGACAAGGAGAAGTTGCTCCAGATCGTCTTGGTGGGCCAGACCGATCTCGACCGGACGCTACGGGCTCCGGGGCTCCGCCAGCTCGCCCAGCGGGTCTCGATCTCGCACGAGCTCCGGCCACTGACGCGTGATGAGGTGGCGGCCTACGTGCTGCACCGGTTGACGGTGGCCGGCGGTGGTGCCTCGGTCGTCTTCCGCCCCGCGGCGATCGATGCGGTGCATCGGCTGTCGGGTGGCACGCCTCGCGTCATCAACCTCCTGTGCGACCGGACGCTGCTGGCGGGCTGCGCCGCCCGTACGAACGTCATCGAGGCCGAGCTGGTGAACTCCGCGTCCGAGAGCCTCGAGCTGCCCCGAACGGCCGGCACTCCGCCCACGATCGGACGTCGCGTCCGCCGTCGTGTCGCCGCCCTGGTCACCGCGGTTGGCTTGACGGCGCTCGTGGGCACGGTCGGGCTGGGATATCTGGCGTCTCAGGGCTTCCGGGTGACGCGCACCGAGCAGTTTCCGTTGTTCGCCGTGGAGCGTTCGATCGACGGGGCGCCTCGGTCTACCACCACCGTGCGATGAGTCAGCTGCTCGACTCGCTTCGGGGCGCCAAGGACACCACCGGTGCGCAAGCGGCGCCAAGAGGACGGCAGGCCGACGCCATCCTGAACACGCTCGGCTACGCGCGGCGACGCTCGGGCGGCCGTTCCTGGCGGGGGCTCACGCTGGTCCTGGTCGCCCTTGCCGTGGGGGTGGCGGCGGTCTGGTATCTCGATCCGTTCGGGACCGCGGAGCCGGAGTCGACGATGGCGGTCGCGGAACCGACGCGGACGACTCCGCGCCCCACGCCGCCGAGCCCGGCCATCGAGGCGTCCGCACCGCCTCCGCCGGTGCCACCGGACGAACCTGGCGCGTCCGAGGTCGTCGACCAGGTGCCAACCCCGCCCGGGTCGACACCCGAAGTGGAGGAGGCCGCCGATGCGTCGTCGTCCGAGGAGATAGCCGAACAGCCTGACGCCGAGGCCGCCGTCGACGGTCTGGAGGTGTCGGCTGACGATCCGCCGGCCGAACCAACGCCGACAGCTGACGCCGCGTCTGACGCGCCGTCGCTGGACGCGCCGCCGCTGGACGCGGTCCCGATCGACCCCGCACCGGAAACCGAGCGCACCAAGTCCCTGCCTGGTCCGGCGCTCCCCGAGCGTCCCGAGGAGTCAGTGCCGCCACTCGACGCCGCTGTCGATCCACCGACCCCGATCGAACCCGGCCCCAGCGTCGAAGTTCGTTTCGCACGTGCGTTGGAACGTCAGCAGGCGGGCGATGCGGCCGCCGCCGAGCGCGGCTATCTCGAGCTGTTGCAGGAAGGAGCGGCCAGCGCCCAGGTCCACAACAATCTGGGTCTGCTCTATCAGGCGAGCGGACGGCTCGACGAGGCGGCCTCGGAGTACGAACGTGCGGTCG
>CAJWMX010000358.1 GCA_913043805.1 uncultured Acidobacteriota bacterium
TGTGCCGCACGTCGATGATGCGTCGGTCGGGAGTCCGCTCCAGCACGATCTCGTCCGGCAGGTCGGTGAACTCCATGAGCTCTTCGCCCTGCGCGAGCGCGGGAAACGCCCATTCGGGCACACCCACGGCCCCGAGGCCAGCCAGCACTGCTCCGCTCTTGAGCACGTCACGACGAGTGGTCTGCTTCGACATATCGGGTCCCTTCCTCGCACCGAGACCGGACCGGGTCTCGGCGTCCACCGACCGCATTATCGCGGTTCAACCACGTCCGGTCACCACTTTTTCAGTCCTTCCAACCCGCCGGAATCGCGGCAACAGGTCAGGCGCCCCCCGAGAAGAACACCCGCTGCACGAACCAGAACGCGCCGGCCGCCATCACCGCCACCGAACCGGCCACGGCAATACGCCGGCCAGCGAACTCACTACGACTACGTATCCCGATCAGCGCCGAGGCCACGACGACCGCGACCGCGACCTGACCGATCTCCACCCCAAGGTTGAACGAGAAGAGCGACCACCCGAGCGCGCCGCTCGGCAGTCCCATCTCGCGGAGAACGCTCGCGAACCCGAATCCGTGAATCAACCCGAACACCAGCGCGATCCAGACCCGCATGTCCCGGCCGTCGCGCACCAGCAGATTGTCGGCGCCAACATAGACGATGCTGAGCGCGATGATCGGCTCCACCACGCTTCCCGGAGGGCTCACGACACCGAGGACGGCCAGCGCCAGCGTGATGCTGTGCGCGATGGTGAAGGCGGTGATCACCAGCAGTAATCGCTTGATAGCGCCGCCCAGCAGCAAGAGGCCGATCAAGAACAGCAGGTGGTCGGGACCGATGAGAATGTGGTGCACCCCTTCGGGCACGAACTTCTGGATGACCGCCAGCGTCCCCTGGGTGCTGCCGACGAAATACTCGAAGGAGCGGTCGTCGCCCCCTAGGATCGCCTGCGACCGAAGTTCCCCGGCGTCATAGAAATTGACGAACGTCTGGTGCTGCGGGTCATACGGGAACATCTCGGCGGCGACGTCGATGACCCCCGGAAGATCGGAGAGTTCCTGACGCGCGGTCAACCGTACCGACTGGCGGTCGGGCACCGGCTCCGGTTCGCTCCAGGCCGTCACGTCCAGCCGCTCGCCGTCGACTAGGATCGTCAGTCGCTCGCCTACCAGCGCGCCCAGCCGTGGTCCCCGGCTGCCGAGTCCGTCTGGTTCGACGACCCGATTCGGCGGCTGGATGCCGAGCTCGTACGCCACATCGAAGGCATGCACCACAACTTCGAAGGTCACGACGGTGCCGTCAATCCGGACGTCGACGAAACTGAACGGGGCCGGGTGCGCCTGGGCCGGTGACGCCGGAACACAGAAGGTCGCCAGCGTCAGCAGCGCGATCAACCGCCTCATGGCGGACAATGGTATCTCATGGACCGCCTATACTCCGGTGTAGTGCCCCACCCGAGGAGAACGCCCGTATGTCATTCACGCTGCCTCGTCGTCGACTGCTCAAGACCTTGACTGCGGCGCCGCTGGCCCTGGCCGCGGCCGCGACCAGGGTCGGTCCGGTCCTGGCTCGCCGCCAGACGCCAGCTGGCGCGATCGGCCCCATGGACCAGGCCGTGCTGCCCGCCGGGATCCGCTCGCGTTTCGTCGACGGTGTCAACGGTCTGCGAGTGCACGTCCTCGAAGCCGGCCACGAGCAGGGCGGGCGGCCCGGCGTCTTCTTGCTCCACGGATTCCCGGAGCTCGCCTATAGCTGGCGGCACATCATGGTCCCGCTGGCCGAGGCCGGCTACCACGTCGTCGCCCCCGACATGCGGGGCTACGGTCGGACCACCGGTTGGGACGACGACTACGACACTGACCTCTCGCCCTGGCGACGGCTCAACCTGGTGCGTGATGTGCTGGGGCTGGTCAACGCGTTCGGCTATCGGTCAGTCCAGGTGGTCGGTCACGACTTCGGGTCGCCCATGGCCGCCTGGTGCGCGGTCACGCGCCCGGACGTCTTCACGGCGGTAGCGCTGATGAGCGCGCCGTTCGGTGGCACCGCGACGCTGCCATTCGATACGGCCAACAACCCGAGGCCCGCTCCCGACCCCGGGCCCGACCTGCATGCGGAACTGGCGCGACTTCCACGCCCACGCAAGCACTATCAGCGCTACTACACCACCCGGTCGGCCAACCAGAACATGTGGCGTGCCGAGCAGGGCCTGCACGCGTTTCTGCGGGCCTACTACCACCACAAGAGCGCCGACTGGGCCGAGAACCGTCCCTATCGACTGGCTGGACGGACGGCGGTAGAGATGGCGAAGATGCCGACCTACTACATCATGGAGCTGGGCGACGGCATGGCCGAGACCGTGGCCAAGCACATGCCCAGCGAGGCGGAGATCGCCGCCAACTCCTGGCTCCCGGACGACGAACTCGCCGTCTACACCCAGGAGTACGGGCGCACCGGTTTCCAGGGCGGCCTCAACCACTACCGCTCCGGTGCACTCGGCGCGGCGGAGATGCAGCTCTTCGCCGGTCGGACCATCGATCAGCCCTCGATCTTCATTTCGGGCGCTTCGGACTGGGGCAGCTACCAAAGCCCGGGTGCCCTTGAGCGGATGCAGCAGGAAGCCTGCACCGACATGCGCTCCGTCCACATGGTCGAGGGCGCCGGACACTGGGTGCAGCAGGAACAGCCGGAGGAAACAGCCCGCCTCCTGATCGAGTTCTTGAAGAACGCCTGACCTCAACCGATGCTCTAGCCATCGGCTGAAAGCCCCCGTCCGGAGTGACAGACCCAGAGGAGGTCCGTATGTCACGGTTCGGTCGGCTCACCCGTCGCACGTTCCTCCGGAGCGCCGGCATCGGTGCGGCCGCAGGAGCGCTCTCGCCCACGACCGTCGGCGCGTAGGCGCCGGCTCGCGCCTACGTCTTCGACACCGTCTACGACCGGATCGGCACCGATTCGTCGAAGTGGGACCGTCAGATCGCCCGTTACGGCCCGGACAAGATCGAGGTCGGCATGGGAACGGCAGACCAGGACTTTCGGGTCGCGCCAGCGATCACGCGTGCGTTGGAGCGCCGGATCCATCATGAGAACCACGGCTACCTGACACGACCGCAGTACTACCTCGACTCGATCGTCGACTGGAACCGTCGGCGCCACGGCCTCCACATCGACCCGGACACGCTCCTGCACAGCGACGGCATGCACCCGGCGCTCATCGCCACCCTGCGCGCCTAATACCCTCCTGGCAGCAAGATCCTGCTCCATACACCGAGGTATGACGGCTTCTATACCGATATCCGCGTCGTGGATGCGGTAGCCGAGAAGTGTCCACTTCGACTGATCGACGGCCGCTACCAGATGGACTTCGAGAATCTGGAACGACGCATCGACCACGCAACGCCCGCCTTCCTCCTCTGCAATCCACAGAACCCGACTGGCAACATGTGGTCACGCGAGGATCTGGCGACACTCGGAGAGATCTGCGCCCGACGGCGGGTGCTGGTCCTGGCCGACGAAATCCACTGCGACTTCGTGACCGACGGGCACCGCTACACCCCGTTCGCGACGCTGGACGATGAGGCAGTGGTCCGCAACAGCGTCACCTTCAAGTCGGTCAGCAAATCGTTCAACCTCTCGGCGATGAAGTGCGTCTACCTGTTCTCGACGAACCGGGAGGTGCTCGACCGCATCCAGAGACGCCGGTCAGCTCCGACAGAGCATCAACACTCTGGGTGTCGTGGCCGCCGAGGCGGCCTACGACGAATGCGAAGACTGGCTGGACCAGGTCGTGGAGTACATCGACGGGACCCACGGGTTCGTCGATCACTCTGTCCGCACCCACCTCCCGGATGTGAAGTATGTGAAGCCGGAAGGCACCTTCCTCGCCTGGCTCGACGTGCGTCGGCCGCTGGACCGGGTCGGCGCGGCGGCGACGGCCGCGGCCGAAGACCGGTCGCCCGAAGCGGTCTTTCAGGAGTTGCTCGTGGACAACGCCCACATCCACGTCAACCCAGGCTCGATCTACGGCTCGGGCGGCGCCGGGCGGATGCGGATGAACATCGCCACCTCGCGCCAACTGGTCGAGCGAGCGCGGGGAAACATGCGAGACGCGCTAGCTCGCCTGCAACGCTTGCGTGGCTA
>CAJWMX010000359.1 GCA_913043805.1 uncultured Acidobacteriota bacterium
ATGTCCAGCGGCGCGGCGGCATCTTTCAGCATGGCGGCGTGGCGGGCGCTGGCGGGTGAATCTCCAGACGGGTTCTCAGGCGCCTGGACGTCGCTTCGTTCCGCGTGGGCACGGGCGATCGACGAACGCGAACGGTTCAACGCGGCCGAGTTCACCCCGGGGTGGGACTTCAGCGGCTCCGACTACGCCTCGACCATCGGCCACGGGACCGGCCGGCCCGACACGCCGTCGGCGCCAGGCGAGTTCGTGATCGAGCGGCGTGGCGATCGGCTGCTCAACGGCATCTATCCGGGCGGCGCCTACACGCACCTGCTGAGCGACAAGCATGCCGGGGTGATCCAGACCCCCCGGTTCACCATCGACCAGGACTTCATCAGCCTGGAGATGCTGGGAGGCAACCTCAGCTTCGCGAACCTGATCATCGAGAACTATGCCGTGCCGCGGGGCGGCATCTACGACATCAGGACAAGTCCCAAGCGGGACGAGATGACCTGGGCGCAGTGGGACGTCAGTTTCTGGAGAGGCTTCTCGGCCTACATCGAGTTCGCCACCCAGGATGATGTGACCCAGTTCATGCTCGATGCCGAGCACCGCCGCGAGACGAACCGGCCAACCCGGCGGGGTGATGGTCGCTCCGCCATCGGCGTGGGGCGGGTCGTGTTCCATGACCGCGCGGCGACGCCGCGGCGCACGGTGGTGCCGCTGCTGCACCTGCTCGACACGACCGTGGGCGACGAGATCCGGTCGGCGGACGAGCTGGCGCAGGCGATCGCCGCCACGCTCCGAGCGGTGGTGGTCGACTGGCGGGAAGGGGGCCTCGGCGAACGGCAGGCGGCGTTCCTCGATGAGGCGGTGCGGTCCGATCTGCTGCCTCGGTCGCTCGAGACTTTGGAGGCGCTCCGCGGACCGGCGAGTGCGTATCGACTGCTCGAGCGGGACGTGCCGGTGGCGCGACGCGTACCCGGGGTCGTCGAAGAGGGTGCTCCGGATCACCCGCTGCTCGTGCGAGGGAGTCACAAGAATCTCGGCGAACCGGTGCCGAGGGCATTCCTCACGGCGCTGGATCCGGAGCCCTACACCGCCCCGACCGAGGTGCGTCTCCGGCTGGCCGAGGCGATCACCAGTCCGGCCAACCCGTTGACGGCGCGAGTGGCGGTGAATCGGGTCTGGCGGCATCTGTTTGGCTACGGCCTCGTCCGGACCGTCGACAACTTCGGTCGGCTGGGGGATGCCCCGACGCATCCCGAGCTGCTCGACACGCTGGCGCTGGACTTTGCCGACGACGGCTTCTCGGTGAAGCGCCTCGTCAAGCGGCTCGTGTCGACCGCGGCGTATCGGATGAGCAGCGACGCCTCATCCGCCTCGACCGAGCAGGATCCGGCCAACCGCTTCCTGCAACACGCCAATCTGAGGCGGCTCGACGCCGAGGCGATTCGCGACTCGATGCTGGCGGTGTCCGGGCGTCTCGACCGGACACCGTTCGGACCGTCCGTGCCCGTCTATTACGCGGCGCGTCACGGGTTGACCGAAGGTGATCCGAACATCGGTCCGGTGGACGGCGCCGGCCGTCGCAGCATCTACCAGGAGATCCGGCGAAACGCGTTCAACCCGTTCCTGCAGGTGTTCGATCAGCCGAAGCCGGCGTCGACCCGTGGACAGCGCGATTCGACCAATGTGCCCGCCCAGTCGCTGACCTTGCTCAACAGTCCGTTCGTGATCGGTCAGGCCGCCGAGTGGGGTCGCCGGCTGGCGGAGGGGGAGGCCGGGACCGTCGACGGTCGCCTCGACCACATGTACGTGAAGGCGTTCACCCGCCGTCCGACCGCCGACGAGCGCGCCCGTCTGGTCGAGTACCTGGAAGGGGTCGCTGAGGCGCGTGGCGTCGAAACCGAACTGCTGCTCTACGATACCGAGGTCTGGCAGGACGTGGCTCACAGCCTGTTCAATCTCAAGGAGTACCTCTTCGTGAGGTAGTCGCCATGTGTTTCGACCCTCGTCATCGTCGTGACCATCCGGCGCCGCGGCCGTTCCAGACGCGGCGGGAGATGCTCCGCAACACCTCGACCGGGTTCGGCTTCCTCGCGCTGCAGGCGCTCATGGCCGATGGTGCGTTCGCAGGGCTGAGGCAGGAGTCCACCGACGGACCGCTGGCCGCTAAACCGCCCCACTTTGCGCCCAGGGTGAAGAACGTCATCTTCTGCTACATGTCGGGCGGGCTTTCGCACATCGACTCCTTCGACCCGAAGCCGCGGCTGGCGGTCGAGGCGGGCGAGCCGATGCCGTTCCAGACCGAGCGGACGATGTTCAACGAGGATGGCAACATCCTTCCGAGCCCGTGGGAGTTCACCAACTACGGCCAGAGCGGCATCCCTGTGAGCGCGCTCTTTCCCCACATCGGGAGTGTGGCGGACGAGCTGACCGTCATCCGATCGATGACGGCGCCGTTCATGGAGCATGCGCAGGCCAATTTCTACTTCCACGCTGGGATGCCGTTCAACGGGTTCCCGAGCATGGGGGCCTGGGTTACCTACGGGCTCGGCAGCGAGAACCAGAACCTCCCCGGTTTCGTGGTGCTCGGGAGCGGCGGTATCCCGCTGGGCGGGGTGAACGTGTATGGCAACGGGTTCCTGCCCGCCGTACATCAAGGGTCGTTCATCTATCCCGAGAATGCCGAGCCGCTCAACAACGTCCAGCCGCAGGAAACCGACCCGGAGCAGCGCGAGCGGCTCGGGCTGATCGCCGATCTGGACCAGACCTTCGTCGACCGGATCGGTGGCGACCCCCAGGTCGAAGCGGCCATCGACAACTACGAGATTGCCTACCGGATGCAGACGGCGGTGCCCGAGCTGGTGGATCTGTCTCAGGAGACCGAGGCCACCACGCGGCTGTACGGCATGGATTCGTCGAACGCCTCGACGGCCGCCTACGGTCGGCAGTGTCTCGTGGCGCGCCGTCTGATCGAGCGCGGGGTCCGCTTCGTCGAGCTGACCATGGTCGGCACCGACGGCATGGGCCAGGCCGCCAACCCCTGGGACCAGCACACCAAGCTGCTCGAAGGCCACACGGCCAACGCACTCACCGTCGACCAGCCTGTGGCTGGCCTGGTGAAAGACCTGAAGTCGCGCGGGCTCCTCGACGAGACCCTGGTCATCTTCTCCGGCGAGTTCGGACGCACGCCGTTCGTGCAGGGCACCAACGGCCGCGACCACAACCCGTATGGGTTCAGCCTGTGGATGGCCGGTGGCGGGCTCAAGAAGGGGCTCATCTACGGCCAGACCGACGAGTATGGCTACCGGGTGGTCGAGAACTCTCACACCGTGCGCGACCTCCACGCGACGGTGCTCACCCTGCTAGGGCTTGACTACCGCAACCTGACCTACCGGTTCGGCGGCCGCGACTTCCGGTTGGCCGATGTCGACGGTCACCCGATTCGCGGCATCCTTACCTGAGGTTTCTCTGCGCGGAAAGTAACCTGGATCGCGACGATTACTTCAGGTACTTCAACTACTTCAGCAGCCTTCTAGGGCATAAAGGAACCGAGCCGATGCTCACGCGTACGACGATCTGTTTCACGCTCCTCACGGGCCTCACGCTAGGCACCGTCGTCCACGCCGAAGACTGGAGGCAGTGGAGGGGCGCCGACCGTCTCGGGGTCTGGCACGAGGACGGCATCGTCGAGTCGTTTCCCGATGACGGGCTCGCCGTGAAGTGGCGCACGCCGATCCGCTCCGGCTACTCCGGCCCCGCGGTGGCCGATGGCCGCGTCTTCGTCATGGACTGGTTCGAGGATCCCGGCTCCCGCACCCTCGACGGCACGGAACGGGCGTTGGCGCTCGACGAGGAGACCGGCGAGATTCTGTGGACCCACGAATGGTCCACCTCGTATCGGATGCTGATGGCCTCCTACGCGATCGGTCCGCGGGCGACGCCGACGGTGGATGGAGACCGGGTGTATGTGGTGGGTGCCACCGGTCGGCTGTTCTGTCTCGACGTCGAGACCGGGGTGGTCATCTGGGAGAAGGACTACGTCGCTGACTACGCCACCAGCATCCCCACCTGGGGTGTGACGAGCGCCCCCCTGGTCGACGGCGACCGGCTGATCGCCGTGGTCGGCGGCGAGCCGGA
>CAJWMX010000360.1 GCA_913043805.1 uncultured Acidobacteriota bacterium
CAGGCGGTTGCGCGGGTACTGCCGTCGGAGTGAGCGGAGCACGCGCTGGGCGGCGCCGAAGCGACCTTCCCGGTTGTAGAGCAGCACCAGACCGAACTGCGCCTCGGCCCCGACCTCGCCCCCGGCCTGGGCTGCCTCTCGGATGAGTTGCAGGCCCTCTTGCCGATCTGCTCCGAAGCCTACGAGGCGCGCCATCATCCGCACCGGTATAGGGAGCGTCGAGACCAGATAGCGATAGGTGCCGACCACCAGCATCGCGTCTTTGCGATCGGGGTCCAGCTCGAGCACCTTTTCGTGGGCGGAGTAGGCGGCCTTGGCCGGCCGCAACGCGCCCACCGTCTTGCCTTCGATAGTGGCTATGTAGGACGCGGCCAGCGCCAGCGACGCGCCCAGCTCGTAGTAGGCGTCCGGATCTCGTGGCGCGTCGTCGACCAGCGCCTCGGACAGCTCGATCGCTTTCTCCGAGTGGGTCTCGAACAGGAGCGCCAGTTCTTCCGGCGGCTCCGGCATGTCGACGTTCTTCGGATTGACGCTCCCGAGGTAGTCGTCGACGGTCATTGACCCGCGCAGGAACAGGATCCGCATCCAGGTGACCGCAGCGAGGCTCCGGTGTGCCGCCGGGTTGTCCGGGTTGGCGGCAATCGCCCGCTGCAGCGTGTCGAGTGCCTGCTCGTGGTCGAGGTTGTACGCCTGCTCGAACCCACGGAGCAAGGTGGCGTCAGGTTCCGCCGACAGGGGAGCGGCGGAGCCGAGAGACACGATCAGCGCGAAGAGCAGCAGGCGTTGCATCTGAAACCGTGGCCTATGATAGCGGACGTGATTCGCCGCATCGAGACGGTCGATGCCCACGTCGCGGGGCAGGCAGCGCGGCTGATTGCTGACGGGTTTCCGTCGCCCGAGGGAGCGACGATGCTCGAGAAGCAGACGTGGCTGCACGAGCATGGCGACACGCTTCGGCAAGCGCTCATGCGCGAGCCCAGGGGCCACGCCGGGATGACGGGGGTCTTGTTGACCGCTCCCTGCGATCCCGACGCGCTGGCCGGGCTGCTCTTCATGCACGCTGACGGTTACAGCGCCATGTCCGGTCACGGCGTCATCGCCACGGCCACGATTGCCCTCGAGCGCGACCTGATCGGCGTACCGGGTGACCCCGTGGCGATGACGTTGGAGTCGCCAGCCGGCCTGGTCCGGGCCGAAGCGCGTGTCGGCGAAGCGGGTGGGAAGGTCTCGTCCGTCTCGTTCGAGAACGTGCCGTCGTTCGTGCTGCACCCGGCCGTACCGGTGCCGCTCGATGACCGGGTGGCGCCGGTCGACGTGGCCTTCGGCGGCGAGTTCTACGCCATCGTCGACAGCGAGACCGCCGGTGTTCCGCTACGCCGAGAGGGTATCGGTCGGCTGCGAGCCCTGGGTCTGCGTATCGCCCGTGAGGTCGAGCGTCTCGTCACGGTAGAGCATCCAGACCGGCCCGGCCTCGTCGGCGTGCACGGCACCATCTTCACCGGGCCGCCAGAACGCGAGGACGCGGCGCTGCGGAACCTGACCGTCTTCGCCGACGGGCAGGTCGACCGTTCACCCGGTGGCTGCGGCCTCTCGGCCGTCATGGCGGTGCTCGACGCGATGCAGCTGATCGAGGTGGGCTTCCCTCTGGTGCACGAAAGCCTGGCGGATACCCGCCTCACCGCCGTGGTGCGTCGCCGGGTCGCGGTGGGAGAACTCGACGCCGTCGTGCCGGAGATTACCGGCACCGCGTGGATTACCGGCGAGCACGCGTTCCTGATCGACGACGAGGATCCAATGGCGGAGGGGTTCGTCTTCTAGGTTTCTCGGCGAGGCTTCCGTCTAGCGGCGTTGCGGCCTCAGTCACAGAAATGAAAGCCTCGCCAAGAAACCGGACGGATCGCCAGAAGACCTACCATCCCAGCGCGACGCCGTCCTTCCTCGGATCCGAGCCGCCCATCAGCACGCCCGAGTGCTGGTCGACCAGCACGCCCTGGAAGCCGCCGAAGCCGAGGTCTGGGCCGACTTGATGCCCGCGGCTGACGAGCTCTCTCAGCACGCCTTCGTCGATCCCCTCCTCGAGTGAGATGCCGGAGGGGTCGTAGCGGGCGCGCGGCGCCTCACCTGCCTCCTGGATGTTCATCCCGAAGCAGACGAGGTTGAGCAGCACCTGCAGATGCCCCTGTGGTTGCATGTCTCCACCCATCACCCCGTAGGCGAGCCATGGTCGACCATCCCTGTAGGCCAGCGCCGGTGCCAGCGTGTGGAGCGGACGCTTGGAGGGTGCCAGCACGTTCGGATGCTCGGGGTCGGTGGAAAACATCGCGCCCCGATTGTGGAGGACGATGCCAGTCTCACCAGCCACGATGCCCGAGCCGAATCCCGCGTACAGGGACTGGATCAGCGAGACCAGGTTGCCCTGGTCGTCGGCGGCCGCCAGATAGACCGTGTCCCCCGCCTGGCGGTCGTTGGGTGTCGGATCAGGGACGCTCTGGCCCAGGGCGCGGTCGGTGCGGAACTGGTCGCGTCGTCCTGTGGCGTACTCCTTGGAGATCAGCCTCGCCAGCGTGCCGGCCGGCATGGCGTCAGCGTCTGCCAGGTGCGCGGCGCGATCGTCGAAGGCGATCGCGAGCGCCTCGAGCACGAGGTGCAGATAGTCCGTGCTGTTGTGTCCAAACGCTTCGAGTGGTTCGTCGGCCAGGATGTTCAACGCTTCGAGCGCGACGAACCCCTGGGTGTTCGGAGGAAGCTCGACGAGCTCGGTATCGCGAAACGACGTCCGAATCGGGTCGACCGAATCGGACTCATGCATCGCCAGGTCTCCGGCTGTCAGCCAGCCTCCGCGGCGCTCGATGTCTTGGCCGATTGCGTCCGCCAGCGCTCCCGCATAGAACACCGTCGGCCCTTCGGCTGCGATGGCCGACAGACTGGCGGCCAGGCGTGGATTCGAGAACCGCTCGCCGGGAGCCGGGGGACGGCCATCGGGAAGAAAGGTGTCGGCGGCGGCGGGGTCGGCTGCCAGCAGGCCCGCCGCGTCCTGCCATTGCCGGGCGACCACCTCGCTCACCGGGAAACCGTCCCGCGCGCAGCCGATCGCCGGACCGAGCGCATCGGCCAGCGAGATGGTGCCATGTTCGGCCAGGAGCCGCGCCCAGCCGTCCACCGCACCCGGCACCGTGATCGGGAACAGCCCGGTGTCTGGCATCTGCTCATGACCACGGGCGCGCAACGCCTCGAGGGACGCGGCCGCCGGAGTTCGACCACTCGCATTCAGGCCATGGGTCCGGCCGTCGCCGCCCGCGTGGAGCAGGGCGAAGAGATCGCCGCCGACGCCGGTCATGGTCGGTTCGACGACGGTAAGCACGGCGGCGGCCGTGATCGCCGCGTCGACGGCGTTCCCGCCTTGCCGGAGCACGTCCAGACCGGCCACTGACGCCAGCGGTTGACTGGTGGCGACCATGCCCTTCTGGCCGAGCGCCACCGACCGAGAGCCGCGTGTCTCGAGAGTGGGGGTGCCCGGGGTCCAGTTCACAGGTGGCTCCTGGCGATGTAGACGAAGCGAGCCAGTTGACGCTCATGCTCGTCCAGGATGACGTGGCTCCACCGATCGGCCAGCGTCTGATGCACGGTTTCCTGGTACCAGACCATGTCGGCCAGCCCGGCCGTGAACGCGTCCGCGAAACCAGGACCCTGTTCCTCCAGGCCGGCGACCATGCTCGACAGGTTGTGAATCTTGTCGGCCGCCGCCACCGCCCGCGCGTCGTCGCGAGGGGTCTCTCGAATCTGGGAGATGTAGGTGTCCTTGCGGTTTCGCCAGCTCGACCTGCGCGAAGGCTCGGTCACGTCTTCCACCGTGGCCAGGACCTGGGGGCCGAAGCGCCGTTTGATGATCGACCGCTCGAGGTCCGTGTCTTCGAGGGTGTCGTGCAGGATGCCGGAGATGACGGCGTCTTCGCCAAAGCCGAAGTCTTTGACGATCAGCCCAACGGCAAGCACGTGGGTGGCCTCGAAGCTCTGGCCGCTCTTGCGACGGCCGAGCCCATGGGCCTCGAGCATCGTCGTGATCGCGAGCTCGATACGCGGCGAGAGCATGAAACAGTCGAGTG
>CAJWMX010000361.1 GCA_913043805.1 uncultured Acidobacteriota bacterium
GTTCGCCGGGATGAAGGAGCGGCTGGCGCTGGCTGGCGCGACGCCGGCCGACCTGGTGAAGGTGATCTACTACATCCCCGGCTATACCCCGGGCACCACCGGCATCGGGCCAGCCCGCGAGGCCAATGACTGGCCGACCGACGACCCACCGGCCGCGACCCTGCTCGGCATCCACTCCCTGTTCTCGTCAACGGCGCGGTTCGAGTACGAAGGCATCGCGGTCGTAGACCCCTAGCAGGCGAGGCGTGGGGCGATGGGGCCCACTGGCGCCGCGTAGGGCTTGGGGCAAAGCCCCATGGGAGGTAGGTGCGAGACAAACACGCGATCATCGTCGGTGCGGGACCGGCCGGGGCCGGGCTTGCGCTGCTGCTGGCTCGAAACGGCGGTCGGGTCACGCTCATCGAGCGCGAGACGGAGTTCGAGCGCGTCTTTCGCGGCGAGGGGCTCATGCCGCTCGGCCTCGACATGCTCCGGCAGATGGGCCTGGCCGACGAGATGCGCGCCGTGCCCGGCGACCCGTTCGAGGCATGGGAGATCCACCTCGACTGTCAGCTGGTGATGCGGATAGAGGAGCCGTCGGCCGAACTCGGCGACCTGGCCTTCCGTGTGGCGGCGCCAAAGACACGCAGCAGCAAGGTAAAGAACAGTTCCTCGGCGGGGGCCAGTCGGTCGTGCAGTGCGGCAAGGGCTTGAGTCATGGGACGAGTTAGTGACAAGAGCTTTGTAACTAAAAGTAAAATCGTCAGGTTGATATAATCAGCCCGTACTCGAGACCGAGGAGTGGTGATGGACGTCCGACGAACGCTCGTGACCCGCCTGGCCGGTGGCCTGGCGTTGCTTGCTCTGATGGCCGCGCCGGCCGAAGCCCAGTCGGCCGAAGACGTGCCGCGTACGGCCTGGGGTGTCCCGGATCTGGGGGGAGTCTGGGACTACCGGACGATCACGCCGCTCGAGCGCCCGGAGGAGTACGGTGACCGGGCGTTCTTGACCGACGAGGAAGTGGCGGAGCTCGAACGCGAGGCGGAGGATCGTGAGCGCGCGGCCGACGAGGCGCCCGCCACCCGAACCGAAGTCGCCGAGGCAGGCGCGAACCTGGTGTCGGTCGTGGGCTGCTGCAACCGCTTCTGGCTCGACTATGGCACGCAGGCGCAGGCGACCGGTCGCACCTCGCTCATCATCGACCCGCCGAACGGGCGGCTGCCGGCCAAGACGCCAGAAGGTGAAGCGCGGCCACCGGCCCGCAGCTCCTTTGGCACCCATGCCTTCAACTCGATGGAGGACTTCAGCCCGTCAGACCGGTGCACTGCGACGCTTGGCGTGCCGATCCGTCCGATTCCCTACAACAACAACATCCAGCTGTTCCAGACCGAGGACCACCTGGTGATGTTCGTGGAGATGATGAAGACGACGCGCGTCATCCCGATCGGCGATCAGCCGCACAGCACCGTACGGCAGGACGCTGGCAGCTCGCGCGCCCACTGGGACGGTGACGTGCTGGTCGTCGAGACGACGCAGTTCGAAGATGGACCGTCGGTTGGGGGCGCGAGCGCCGAGGCGACGCTCACCGAGCGCTTCCGCCGCGTCAGCCCCGAGATCCTCGAATACGAATACACGGTCGATGATCCTTTCACCTGGACCGCGCCCTGGACGGCGCTCCAGACCTTACGGAGCAACCCGTTACCGATCTTCGAGTACGCCTGCCACGAGGGAAACTACGGGATGACCAACATGCTCCGCGGCGCACGGCTGGAAGAGGCGCGGGAGGCCGAAGCCGGCCGGTAGGCCCGGCCTAGCGCGTCGCCTGTCGTCGCTGCCCGGACCCACCGGCCCGACGGCGGTTCCTGGCCCACGGCTTGTCTTTTCCGCCACCCGGACGCGAGCCGCGAGGGCGGTGTGGCCTGGCCGCGGTCTTGGCGCCCGCCGTGGGCGATACGGAAAACCCCTCCACCGCCTCGATCCGGATGGCGGAGCCGACGAGCCGTTCGATCGCCGAGAGCTGCGCACGCTCTTCCGGGGCGGCCAGCGAGATGGCATCGCCGCTGCGACCCGCCCGCGCCGTGCGTCCGATGCGGTGCACGTAGTCCTCCGGGACGTGCGGCAGGTCGAAGTTCACGACGTGGGTGACGCCTTCGACGTCGAGGCCGCGGGCCGCGATGTCGGTGGCGATCAGCGTGTCGATCCGGCCCGACCGGAAGCCGTTCAGCGCCCGCGTCCGAGCTGACTGGCTCTTGTTCCCGTGAATGGCGGCCACGCGGCGGCCCGACCGCTCCAGCCGTCGCGCCACCTGATTGGCTCTCGCCTTGGTGCGGGTGAAGACGAGGGTCTGACCTACGTCGGGCCGCTCGAGCAGGCGCTTCAAGAGCTCCTTCTTCTGCGACGCTTCGACCGGATGCACCACCTGACGCACCGCGTCGGCCGGTGCGGCGCGCCGCGCCACCTCGACCAGCGCCGGGTCGTTCGTCGAGCGACGGATCAGCGCTTCGATCTCGTCCGGCATGGTGGCCGAGAAGAAGAGGCTCTGCCGTGGTGACGGGAGCGCCGCTACAATCTGACGGATGGCGGGCAGGAAGCCCATGTCGTACATCCGATCCGCCTCGTCGAAGACGACGACCTCGATACCGGACAGCTGCACATTACCGCGGCCCAGATGGTCGATCAGGCGTCCCGGCGTGGCCACGAGGATGTCGAGTCCACGTCGTAGCCGACGAGTCTGCGGTTCCATCCCGACGCCGCCGACGACGACAGCGCTCCGCAGCCCCAGGTGGGCGCCGTAGCGGTTCACCATGTCGCCGATCTGGGCCGCCAGCTCGCGGGTCGGGGTGACTACGAGGGCCCGTGGACGGCGGGACTTCCGCCCGCCGGCGAGCCGCTGCAGTGTCGGCAGCAGGAAGGCGGCGGTCTTGCCCGTTCCGGTCTGGGCACAGGCGATCAGGTCGCGACCCTCGAGGACGGCCGGAATGGCCTGCGCCTGGACCGGCGTGGGGGTCGTGTATCCGGCGGCACGCACCGCGCGGACGATGTCTGGGTGTACACCCAGTGAATCAAACGTCATTGCTCGTTGGATCTCCCACCGCGCGCCCACCCGGCACGAGGTGCTGTTTCTACGGTCGGCGCACGCCAGCCAGGCGCGCACCAGCATCTGAAACTGAAGGGTGATTTCGTCGAGGGAAGGAACTCACCGCCTTGAGCGGGGTTCCCAGGGTGGGAGAAGAACCAGCTCGCGTTTCTGTTTCACAGCATAGCACGCGCTCGCGGTGCTACCAGGACTTGACATCGAACTTAAATTGTATCATTGTAGAGGTACAATTGAACTATGGGCGGGCCGCGGTAACTGTCGAGAACTTGATGGACATCACGATCAACGTCTCCGACGGCGTGCCCATCTACCGGCAGATCGTCAACCAGATTCGCTATCTGGTGGCGTCCGGTCTGCTGCAGCCGGGCGAAGAGGTGCCGCCGATTCGCACTCTCGCCCTGCAGATCGGGGTGACGCCGAACACGGTGGTGAAAGCGTATGGCGAGCTCGAGTCGGCCGGCGTGCTCTTCAAGCGACGCGGGGCCGGCACCTTCGTGGCTGACGGGCCGTCGCCGTTGGCGGACCGAGAGCGGCGTCGCATCATCGAGCAGCGAATCGACGCGTTGCTGGCCGAGGGCTACCAGCTCGATTTCACCGCCGATGAGCTATCGACATTATTCCGCAACCGGCAGCGTGCCTTGGCCGGCGGCGAAGGGAAGGAGCAGACAGATGAGCGCAAACGTGGTTGAGGTGCGGGGCCTGTCTCGGCGGTTCGGGAGCAAGGTGGCGCTGGACGCTATCGATTTCACCGCCGCGGCCGGATTCGTACCAAGCTCTGTGCTCTTTGCCCACCTGTGGGGGCTAGCCGCCGCGACGCTGGTCGGGATGGCGTACCTGGCCTGGTGGGCGGTGACCGAGCGGACGGTCGGCTTGGCCTCGGTGGGAGCGGCGCTGGCGGTGTGGCTCGGGGCTGCGCTCTGGCTGTCTCAGTCGGGCGGGGTCTGGGACCCTGACCTCTCCGCAGGGCTTCGGGCGCTCTTCACCTCGCTGACGCTGCTCCCCGTCGCCGCGG
>CAJWMX010000362.1 GCA_913043805.1 uncultured Acidobacteriota bacterium
CTCCAGGAAGGGTTTCCGGGCAGCCGGCACTACTCCCAGGACGACCACGTCGTCTGGTCGTACCCGCTGCTCGGCACCTACAGCACGACGGCGTTGGTCTATGACGACGTGTATTACACGTTGCTCGACCGGGGCTTCTTGACCGCCCACGACGCCGCCTCCGGTGAGGAGATCTACGGACGCCAGCGTCTGGAGATCGGCAACGGATTCACCGCCTCTCCCTGGGGCTACAACGGATTGATTTTCTTGCTCAGCGAGGATGGAGACACGTTCGTGGTGCGGGCCGGGTCCGAGTTCGAGATCCTCCACAAGAACTCGCTCGACGAGATGTCACTGGCCACCCCCGCCATTGCCCACGGCAGCGTGGTTCTTCGCACGCAGAGCAAGCTCTATCGAATCGCGCGGCCCTAGCACGGCTCCGGGCTCCGGCCTGATACGATCGGCTCGTTCCTGACCCGTGTCGGGTCGAGAGGATCTCCAGATGTTCAACGTTATCGAGGAGTGGCTCCTGTCGCAGGGGCTTGCCCCGAACGCCGCGAGTCTCACGGTTTCCGCCACCGGCATCGTCAGCGTGCTGCTGCTGGCCTGGGTCGCCGACCTGGTCGCCAAGCGGGTACTGCTGCGCGTCGTGCTGCGGCTGGCGGAGCGTACCGAGACCGACTGGGACGACATGATCACCCGTCGGCGGGTCTTTCATCGCCTGGCGCACATCGTTCCGGCGCTGGTGATCTACGTCTTCGCCCGCTCAGTGCTCCAGCCCGACGCCGCGGCGGCCGATGGCGACTCCCTGCTGACGACACTCGTCCAGTCCGGCTGCCTGCTCTATATGGTCGCGGTCGTGGTGTCGGTGCTCGACGGGTTACTCAACGCCCTGGTCGACATCGTCCGGCTCTCGAAGTTCGGCCAGTCGTTGCCTCTGACCACCATCTCGCAGGTCGCCAAGTTGTTTCTGTACGGCGCGGCGTTCATCGTCGCCCTGTCGGTGCTGATCGGCGAGTCGCCGGCGCTGCTCTTCAGCGGGCTGGGCGCGATGACCGCGGTGCTGATGTTGATCTTCCAGGACTCGATCCTTGGGTTCGTGGCCGGGATCCAGCTCTCCGCCAATCAGATGGTCCGGCCGGGCGACTGGATCGAGATGCCGAAGTACGGGGCGGATGGCGACGTCCTCGAAGTGGCGCTCACCACCGTCAAGGTTCAGAACTTCGACAAGACCATCACGACCATCCCGACCTATGCGCTGATCACCGAGTCGTTCAAGAACTGGCGGGGAATGGCCGAGTCGGGCGGTCGGCGGATCAAGCGCGCGATCAACATCGACATCGGCTCGGTGCGATTCTGCGATGACGCGATGCTCGAGCGGCTGTCGAAGATTGACTTCATGCGTGAGTATCTGGCGGAGAAGCGGACTGAAATCGCCGAATGGAACGACACGCACAGGGAGGATGAGGACAGCGCGGTCCATCCGCGCCGGCTGACCAACATCGGGACATTTCGGGCCTACGTCGTTGCCTATCTCAAGCATCATCCCCAGATTCACCAGGACATGACCTTCCTGGTGCGGCAACTCGCACCCACGCCTCACGGCGTACCGATCGAGGTATACGTGTTCAGCCGGGACCAGAACTGGGTCCGGTATGAGGGGATTCAGTCCGACATTTTCGACCACCTCCTGGCGGTCATTCGCGAGTTCGATCTCCGCGTCTATCAGATTCCGTAACCGGCGGGGCCGTGTCCGCGCCTGCCGGTCACTTGCAGCAAGGAGCCGCAGCCTATGGAGACCCTACTGTCGACCGTGACCGACCTGTTCGCTCGCAATATGCCGTCCCTCGTCGCGGTAGCTGCTTGGTTGCCTTAGAGAACGCTGGTCGACGCGGGGCCGAACGCCGCCGATCGAGGCCGACCGGGAACGGGGTTACAATTAGAGTCCACGGAACGACGTTGCACGCCATCGGTTCGCTCCGAACCGTTGATTTCACGAAAGATACGTCCTCGGCGGGCGTGCACGGACGGAAGGAGACACTGGAATGGGACCGACGGCTGTGGACAAGTTGCACGCGTTCGACGAAGCAGTGCAGGCGGGGCGCGAGCCCTACAAGGTGGCCGACCTGTCGCTGGCGGCGTTCGGTCGCAACGAGATCCGGCTCGCTGAGCAGGAGATGCCGGGCCTGATGGCGCTGCGCGAGGAGTACGCGGGCCAGAATCCGCTCGCCGGGTCTCGGATCATGGGCAGTCTGCACATGACGGTGCAGACCGCCGTGCTCATCGAAACCCTGGCCGACCTGGGCGCCGACGTGCGCTGGGTCTCCTGCAATATCTTCTCGACGCAGGATCACGCCGCGGCTGCGGTGGTGGTCGGTCGTCCCGAGACCGGCGGTACCCCTGAGGCCCCAAAGGGCATTCCCGTCTATGCGTGGAAGGGCGAGACGCTGGTCGACTACTGGTGGTGCACCGATCAGGCGCTGCTCTGGCCTGACGGGAGCGGGCCGTCGCTCATCGTCGACGATGGCGGCGATGCCACGCTGCTCATCCACAAGGGCTACGAGTTCGAGAACCTGGGGCATGTCCCGGACTTCGATCCCGACAACGAGCCGGAGGAGTGGGGAGTCATTCTCGACCTGCTTCGAAACATCCAGGCTCGCGACAAGGAGCATTGGCAGCGGATTAGCCCGGCGATCCGGGGTGTCAGCGAAGAGACGACGACCGGCGTGCACCGACTCTATGAGATGAAGGAAGCGGGCACCCTCCTCTTCCCGGCCATCAACGTCAACGATTCGGTGACCAAGAGCAAGTTCGACAACGTCTACGGCTGTCGGCACTCGCTGCCCGACGGTTTGGCCCGTGCCACCGACGTCATGCTGGGCGGCAAGGTCGCCGTGGTGTGCGGGTTCGGCGAGGTGGGCAAGGGATGCGCGCAGGCGCTCCGCGGACAGGGCTGTCGCGTGGTCGTGACCGAGATCGACCCGATTTGCGCTCTGCAGGCCGCAATGGAGGGCTACGAGGTCAACACCCTCGACGCGATGCTGGACAGCGCCGATATCTTCATCACGACCACCGGTAACAAGGACATCATCTTGTCCGACCAGATGGCCCGGATGAAGGACAAGGCGATCGTCGGCAACATCGGCCATTTCGACAACGAGATCGATATGGCGGGGCTCAAGAAGATCCCCGGTGTCAACCATGTGAACATTAAGCCGCAGTACGACGAGTGGCAGTTCCCCGATGGCCACAGCGTGATGGTGCTCGCCGAGGGGCGGCTCCTGAACCTCGGCTGCGCCACCGGGCACCCGAGCTTCGTTATGTCGGCCTCGTTCACCAACCAGGTGCTGGCGCAGATTGCGCTCCACAACAATACCGGCGAGTATCAGAAGCAGGTCTACATGCTGCCGAAGATCCTCGACGAGAAGGTGGCGCGTCTCCACCTCGACCACCTCGGCGTGCAGCTCACCGAACTGACCAAGGACCAGGCGGATTACATTGGGGTCAAGGTTGAAGGGCCGTACAAGCCGGAGCACTATCGCTACTAGAGGCGGTGGTATCTGTCCGGTGGCCTGGCTTCAGGCTTCGACTACGGGCTTTCGGGCGCTTGAATGCGTGAAGAGCCGGGTCTTTTGACCCGGCTCTTTTCGTGTGCAGAGCATTGTTATTGCGCTAGATGTTGGGGTAGGGTGGCTGGTGCCTACTAGATAGGGAGTTCGGAACCAAGGGGGGCCTATGTGGCGCGCACCGTTGGTCTACGGCGTGACCTTTCTGGCGATCTTCGGCGTGCTGTGGCTGACAGCCGAGGTGGCGTGGCGGTGGCTACGCGGGGGCGGAGCCTCTGAACAATATGTCAGCGACCGCTGGCTGAAGGACGTCAACACCGAGCGGTAGACCGGGACGCCGGCCCTCAGCTGGCGATGGCTGCTCCCAGGCGGCGAAGCGTCTCCAATTCATATACGTCGCCGGGGAGCAGCGGCACCCGCACCCTGGGCAGTCGCGCGAACGTCCGGTCGATCTCCGCCAGGTATCGGGCTTCCTGTTTGCGGCGGGCCTGCAGGGACATGCCGTCGGCGTCCTCGGGCAGGACCCGGGTCACCACCAGG
>CAJWMX010000363.1 GCA_913043805.1 uncultured Acidobacteriota bacterium
CAGACCGCCGAGCGGTTCGGC
The DNA here is from genome assembly GCA_913043805.1 of uncultured Acidobacteriota bacterium. Taxonomy (GTDB): domain Bacteria; phylum Acidobacteriota; class Vicinamibacteria; order Vicinamibacterales; family UBA8438; genus UBA2994. The sequence goes on from CAJWMX010000363.1 coordinate 22, forward strand.
GTGGGCGAGACGACCTTCTCGTTTGCCGGTCGCGAGACCGAGCGGCAGCGCGGGCTGGTCGAACTGACGCCCACGGAGCTGCAGCGCGGTGCGGTGAGCGAGGCTTACATCATGGCCCAGCTGCATCGCTCGTTCCCCGAGACGCCCACCTTCCAGACCCTGTTGCAGTCGATCTGGCATCAGGTGGCGACGGCGGGTGAGGTGTTCGTCGTGGGCGAGATCCTCGAGGACGAGACCGTCAAGGGGGGCACCGGCTGGGCGGCCGAGCTGGCCAAGCACCTGCGGAAGCGGCTCTTCGTCTTCGACCAGACGCGCGAGCAGTGGTTGAGCTGGACCGAGGGCGCCTGGGCGTCGGTTGATCCGCCACGGGTCGAGCGCACCCGCTTCACCGGCACGGGGACGCGTTTTCTGGGTGACGCGGGACGCAAGGCGATAGAAGATCTCTTCGAACGGTCATTCAGCCGGTAGCAGGCTGCTCAAGGTCGAGCCTGCAGGGCGCGCACGGCGCGCCCTGCGGGGCGGCGTGGGGCGATGGGGCCCCACTAGCCCTGCGTGGGGTTTGGGGCGAAGCCCCATGGAATGAAGGAGGTCTCGATGCGGCGGCCTGGTCTCGCGTTTCTCGCGGCAGTGACGGCGCTGTACACGGTGGATGTGCAGGCCGAGGACTGGCCGCAGTGGCGGGGTCCAGACGGGCGCCGCATCTCCACCGAGCAGAACCTTCCAGTCAGCTGGAGTCGGGATGCCGGCGTGGCCTGGCGTACGCCGCTGAACGGTCTCGGCGTGTCGTCTCCAATCGTGGTGGGCGACCGGGTCTTCCTCACCCAGCAGCGCGGCCGCGGTCAGCTCCGTCCCGGCGGGCATCCCCAGCTGGTGCGGGGCGGCGCCGCGCCCGACCGACCGCTGGGTGGTGAGCGGATCGACGGACCTGGAGACGACGTGGTCTTCATGGTCAGCGCGTTCGACCAGACGGATGGTCAGCTGCTCTGGGAGTTCGAGCTGGCGTCCGATGGGGATCAGCCGCTCGGACACCTGAAGAGCAACATGGCCAGCCCCAGCGCCGCCTCCGACGGCGAACGGGTGTTCGGCTGGTTCGCGACCGGACAGATCGTCGCGCTGAGTCTGGACGGCGAACCCCTCTGGCAGCGCCACCTGGCCCGCGACTACGGCCCCTACGAGATCGTTTGGGGCCACTCGAGTTCACCCGTGCTCTATCAGGGGCTGCTGATCCTGCAGTCCGACCACGAGAGTGGCGCCTACATCCTGGCGCTCGACGCGGCCACCGGCGAGGAGCGGTGGCGTGCCGACCGCGGACAGAATTTACGCTCGTTCAGCACGCCGCTGATTGTGCCCCGTGCCGAGGGGGATGAGCTGGTGGTGAACGCGCGCGCCGGCCTCGACGGCTACAGCCCCACGACCGGCGAGTGGTTGTGGCATGCCGATGGGCTGAACGACTACCCGGTGCCCTCGGCCACCCACGACGAGGACGGCGTGATCTACACCTCCCGCGGTCACCGCGCCGGGCCGTATCTGGCGCTTCGACCAGGCGGGCGCGGCGTGGTCGACGAGACCCACCTGGTCTGGAAGGTGGAGACCGGCGCTCCCTACATCTCGTCGGTGCTCTATTATGATGGGCTGGTCTACATGGCCAACGGCGGAGGTATTGTCACCGCCGTCGATGCGGCCAGCGGAGACCGCGTCTGGCAGGAGCGGATTGGCGGCGTGTTCTCCGCCACACCTCTGGCGGGCGACGGCAAGGTCTACCTCTTCAGCGAGACGGGAGAGACCGTCGTGCTTCGGGCCGGTGCGTCCATGTCCATCCTCGCCAGGAATGACCTGGGCGAGCCTGTGGTCTCGTCGCCCGCCGTCTCCGACGGCCGCATCTTTATCCGTACCGAGCAGGCGCTGATCGCCGTTGGCGAGTAACGCGCTGGGGGTTGCGGACCTGAGGAGGACTCGGCCGACGCGTTCGACCTGGGCGCTGACAGGCGCCCGTGGTCGGACGGGACGACCCATCTGCTCTTCGAGCCGCGTGCCGGTGCGATGACCCGAGCGTCAGCCGACGGATGATGCGATCAGCCCAGAACGCCCTTCATGCCCATGGCGGTCAGCATGTACACGAGTTGGTCCCCGAGCGTGGGGAAGAACGATCGCGCCTCGGCGCTTGGATGCTCCTGCGCGAAGATGGCCGGGTCCACCCCCGGCAGCGCCTCCGTGATCCGCGCGTGATACTGACGGTGCCGGTCCAGCAGCTCGTCCTTCGACGGATAGGCCGACGCGTCGCCGGTCGGCTGACTGCCCATGCCGAACCGGTCGTTTCAGTCGTCCGGCAGGTTCGACTCGAGGCCGATGAAGCCGCAGCACGCATGCCCCGTACCGATCAGGTGCCCAGGTTCCAGGTGGGATGATTCACCAGGCCGCTCGGCTGCTGGCACATCTGATCCGCGGACACGTCAGCGAGGAGCATCTCGGTGACACTGAGGTTGAGTCCATAGGCGTGCAATGCGTGGTTGAGCATTGAGGCCTTCCGGTTCTACATGAGCATGATGAGCCAGCGTCAGGGCTCTCTCCCCGCCTCCGGTGGGCATGGTGCGGGCAGTATAACGGTTGGCTAGGAAGCCGCCGAGCCCCGCGGCTCTCGCCGTGGGGCACGGGGAGAACCGATCTTCCGTTAACTGGAGTGGCCTGACCTCAACGCATCCCATCGTCCTTGACTCACCTTGAACGATGCTCGGATGAGTTGCAGTACCCAGGCGTCTCCTTTGCCCTCCGAAGGAGCCTGCTACTCGGTCCTCCGCATTATCCGGACCAGCGGCGGGACCATGACCGCAGCGACCGCCAGCGCCAGCAGCGAGGCCGAGAGCGGACGCGTCAGAAACACCGTGGGGTCGCCGTCGGCGATGGCCAGCGCTCGGCGGGTGTGTTGCTCGAGCAGCGGTCCCAGTACCGCGCCCAACACCACGGGAGCGAGTGGAATCTGCTGGTAGCGAAGGGCCAACGCGCTCAGGCCAATCGCATAAACGATGCCGACGTCGAAGAGGCTGCCGTTGAGCGTGTAGACACCCACCGTGGCCAGCGCGAGCACCGCGGCGTAAAGGAGCGCGGGTGGCACCTCGAGCAGCTTTACCCAGACGCGGATCAGCGGCAGATTCAGGACCAGCAGTAGCGCGTTCGACACATACAGGCTGGCGATGAGACCCCAGACCAGCGTGGATTCCTGGGTGAACAGGAGCGGCCCGGGCTGCATGCCGTACATCTGGAAGGCGGCGAGCATCACGGCCGTGGTGCCCGAGCCCGGTACGCCCAGCGCGAGTAACGGCACCAGGCTGCCGCCGGCGCTGGCGTTGTTGGCGGCTTCTGGACCGGCGACCCCTTCGATCGCCCCTTCGCCGAACTCGTCCGGTGTCTTCGACACCCGCCGCTCGACGTCGTAGGACAGGAAGCTGGCCACGGTGGCGCCCGCGCCCGGCAGGACGCCGGTGAAGAAGCCGATGAGGGTGCCCCGACCCCAGGCGGGTAACGACCGGCGCCACTCCGCCGAGGTGAGGTGAGCCGGTCCCTTCAGCGGCGCCGGGAGCCCTGATGCGGTATGTCGCGTGGCCGCGTGCCAGAACACCTCACCCACGGCGAACAGCCCGACGGTGACCAGCACCACGTTCAGTCCGCCCAGGAGTCCAGGCAGCCCCATGGTGAACCGCGCCTGCCCGGTCTGCACGTCGATGCCGACCGTCCCCAGGGCGAGTCCGACGAAGATTGCTAGCAACCCGCGGGCCGGGTCGGCGCCCGCGAGTCCGGCGACACTGGTCAGCGCCAGCACCATGAGCGCCGCATAGTCGGCGGGCCCGAAGCCCAGCGAGAGCTCGACCAGCGGCGGCGCCAGTAGCATCAACATGATGGTGGCGAACGTGCCGGCGACGAACGAACCGATGGCCGCTGTGGCGAGCGCCGCGCCCGCCCGGCCCTGGCGGGTCATGGCATGACCGTCGAGTGCGGTCATGACACTGGACGCCTCGCCTGGCATTCGCACCAGGATGGAGGGGGTCGAGCCGCCATACATGG
>CAJWMX010000364.1 GCA_913043805.1 uncultured Acidobacteriota bacterium
GCCCTCATCGAGGCCATCGGTAGGGGTGACCGGCCGGCGGGTCTCGCCGAGGCTGACGATGCGCTCCTGGCGTTCGCCGACGAGTTGTTTGACGACAACAACGTGTCGGCCGACACGTATCGACGGATGGAGGAGGCGTTCGGGGTGACCGATCTGGTCGATCTGGTCGCCTTGATGGGCGCCCATGCCGCCGACGCCGCGGTGCTGGCGGCCTTTGATCAACAGCTGCCGGACGGCGTGGAAGCGCGCCTGCCGATGCCCTAGTTTCGAGATGAGGAACCGATGACAATCGCTGCTGCTCGCAAGACCGTCTGTCTCGTCGGGTTGGTGATGCTGATCGGGGCTCCCCCGGTGGGTGCCCAGGATGGCCCCCGGCTGAACAAGGTGATCGATCTGTTCGAGAACGACGAGGCCGCGTTCGGCATCCTCTCGTTTGACTACTCACTCAACAACGCCCGCGCCATGGCCACCTCGGGGCTCGACTTCGTGTTCATCGACATGGAGCACGCGCCCTTCGACGTGGAGCGGCTGCGGCTGTTTCTCCTGGGGATGACCAACAAGCGCTCGATCCAGGCGAAGGGCAATCTCCAGCCGGACGTGATGCCGTTCGTTCGGATACCGGCGTCCGGGGGCGCCGAGGAACTGGTGGCGCAGGTCAAGCAGGTGCTGGATGTCGGGGTCTATGGGGTGTTCTTCCCGGCCGTCCACACGCGCGAGGACGCGCTGCTCGCGGTGCGGGCGACGCGGTATCCGCAATACAACGACGCCCCTGACTACGAGCCGGCCGGGCTGCGGGGGAGGAACCCGTCGAACGCCGCCTGGTACTGGGGCACTGGCGACTATCACGCGAAGGCGGATGTGTGGCCGCTCGACCCGCAGGGTGAGCTGCTGGCGATGATGTTCATCGAGTCGGCCGAAGGGGTCGATAACATCGACGAGATCGTCGCCGTGCCCGGCCTGGGCGGGATCTTCATCGGCCCCTCGGATCTGAGCACCTCGATGGGCTACACGAGTGCGGCGGCGCCCGAGGTCGAGGCGGCGATTCAGCGAGTCCTGCGGGCCTGCCTGGACAACGATGTGCCGTGCGCGATCACAACCGGAGCCGGGTCGGTCGAACAGCGGATCAGCGAGGGCTTCCGGTTTGTCACCGTCGGTGCTGACGGTGGTCTGAACACCGGCGCCAGCACCACCCTGCAGCGTGGCCGAGACGCGGCGGGGCGCGACTAGTACCTGTATCACACGCGATGCCTCTGGACACCGGAAGCGCGCTCGGGCCGTATGAGGTCACCGGCCACCTGGGCACGGGCGGCATGGGTGAGGTCTATCGCGCCCGCGACACGAAGCTCAACCGGGACGTTGCCCTGAAGGTGCTGCCGGGGGCGTTCACCTCCGATCCGGATCGACTTGCGCGATTCGAGCGGGAGGCGAAGGTTCTCGAGAGTCTCAACCATCCCAGCATCGGCGGCATCCAGGGCCTGGAGGACTCGGGCGAGACCCGCGCGCTGGTGCTGGAGCTCGTCGAGGGACCGACGCTGGCGGACCGGATCGCCCAGGGGCCACTGGCGGTCGGCGAGGCGGTCGAGATCGCTCGGCAGGTGGCCGAGGCTCTCGAGGCGGCCCACGAGCAGGGGGTGGTGCATCGGGAACTGAAGCCGGCCAACGTCAAGGTGCCGGCGGACGGCGTGGTGAAGGTGCTGGACTTCGGTCTGGCCAAGGCGATGGAGCTCCCGGCGGGTGATACGGAACTCCCCTTCGATCCCGACCCGCCTGAGCGGGATCCGGTTCGCGCCGAAGCCCTGGTTAGCCCAGCCCACCGAGGAACTCGAGCAACAGTTCGCTCGTGACCTCCGGCTGCTCCTGCTGCACCCAGTGCCCGGCGCCGTCCACCAGATGAACCGCCCGCATGTCTGTGCAGTTTCGCTCCTGCATCCGCTCGAACGCTCCTGGGCTCTGGTAGGTACCCCAGTCTGAGGCGCCGCTGATGAACATCGACGGCTGGTCGATGGTCCGCCCCGCATAGAGCTCGACTTCCTCACGGCCGACCCGGTTGCTGCCCATGCGATAGCCATTGAGCCCGCCCTGGAACCCGGTCCGCCCGTACTCCTCGGCGTAGACCGCCAGGGCCGACTCGGGAAGCCACGTGTTGGCGGCGACGTGGGCGGCCGACGGCATCTCATTCGCCACCGTCTCGGCCATCCCCTGGTCGAGCTGCATGATGTAGTAGTTGGGCATCTTGGCCCATTCGGTCGCGGTTCGGGCGGCGAGCCGATACGGTCTGTTGTCTTCCCAGTCGGCGCTCTTGAAGTGGTAGTAGCCGCGCATGAACGCATGCACGCCCTGCGGTGCCCGCCACATGTTGTCGTTGGCTTCGCGTGTCGTGTAGTAGCGCTGATAGTGCTTCCGGGGCTGCGGCAAAGCGGCCAGATCGTCGTAGATGCTCGGGCCGCGCGCGCCGCCATCCTCGCGGGGCGGATCGTCGGCGGTGTCGAACGGCAAGGATGGCGTGCCCCCGGTGGGTGCGCTCATCATCACCACGGCCGGGAAGACGTCCGGACGGGCGATGCCGCACCAGGCCGCCAGGGGTGACCCGGCATCGTGGCCGATCACGGCAGCCAGCGAGCGATGGCCGAACGCGAGCACTACGCCGAGCGCGTCGCGCACCTTGTTCAGCGTGCGAAAGGGCGCCAGGTCGGTGTCGTAGTCGGGGTTCCACCCCGTGGTACGGCCGTAGCCGCGCACGTCGGGCACCATGACGTGGTAGCCGGCCTCGGCGAGGGGGACCATCACGTTCCGCCAGCTGTAGGCCAGCTCGGGAAAGCCGTGCAGTAGGAGCAGTCCGGGCTGGTCTCGATTGCCGGCTTCGAGCACGTGCACCCGCAATCCGTTGACGTTCTCGACGAAGCGTGACCGCACGCCGTCGGGCAGCCAGGACGAGGGATAGGGATCCAGCCGTACGCCTGGCCCGATCGGCTGGGCGCCCGCTTCCCGGACCGCCAGGCCCGAGCCCAGGCTGGCCAGCGCGACGCTGGCGGACGACAGCTTGATCAGTTCGCGTCGTGAGTATTCGCTCATGGCAGTGCCTCTATGGCGCGGGCTCGATTCTGAGCACCGCGCCGTCCTGCATGTCGGTGGTGAGATACAGGTAGCCGTCCGGGCCCTGTTTGACGTCACGAATCCGTTGACCGAGGGTGGCGAAGAGCGTCTCTCGACGGCGCTCCAGGTTGTTGGCGTTGAACTGTATGCGAGAGACCTGGCGTCCGATCAGGCCTCCCACGAACAGGTCGCCGGTCCACTCGGGAAACTGGTCGCCGGTATAGAAGGCCATGCCGGCGATGGCGATCGACGGGGTGTAGTAGAGGAACGGCTCCTCCATCCCCGGCGCCGACGTGGGTGGCTGGACCGTGGGGGGCGGGAGACCCGAACGCGCCCCTTCCGGATCGCTCGAATACGCTCGCCCGTAGGTCACCACCGGCCAGCCGTAGTTCAGGCCCGGTCGGATGACGTTGACCTCGTCGCCCCCCTGGGGGCCATTCTCGGTCTCCCACAGTTGCCCGGTCTCAGGGTGGAAGGCCATGCCGATGGCGTTCCGGATGCCCAGGGCGTAGAGTTCGGGCAGATGGCCAGGTTCGTTCAAGAACGGGTTGTCGTCGGGAATCGACCCGTCGTCGTTCAGGCGAAGAAGCTTCCCGCCGTGGTGTTGCGGGTCCTGTGCCCAGCTGGTCTCGCCGGCCACGGTGCCGAACCCCGGGGCGCCGATCGCCACGAAAAGCTTGTCGTCGAGGCCGAAGATGGCGCGGATGGCCGATGGTCCGTCGGTCCAGGAGACCGATTCGAAGATCTGCTCGGTGTCGACCAGCCGATGGCCGTCGAGCCGCCCGCGGTGGATCACGGCCGTCTGGATCCTCGGGTCATCCGGCTTCGGTGTCCAGAAGCTGACGTAGACGAGGCCGTTGTCCTCGAAGCGTGGATGGACCGTGACGTCGACCCCAGCGGTGTCCCGTCGTTGGCTCGTAATCGGCGCCGGGAGGCCGGTGATGGGGGTGGGGTCGAGCACGCCGTTGCTGATA
>CAJWMX010000365.1 GCA_913043805.1 uncultured Acidobacteriota bacterium
ACAGAATCTCTCTCGCGCAGGCGACCCCGTCTGTCGAGCCCTCCGGGCGGCAGACAAACAGCCGCTGACGGCTCGGCGTCTCCGACACGCCCGAGGTGTCATAGGGACCGTCGATCTTGATGTTCTCGACCACCGGATTGCCGTACGGGTTGTCCCACGTCAGGGTGTTCGAATTCACCGTCACGGGCCTCTGACGGACACCTTCCGGCGCCGTTGTCCGTGAGACCCATGACACGCCCACGACATGCGCGCCAGCCTCGACAGGGACGCGGACCCGCAGTTGCTCGTCCAAGGTCGTCATGTAGAGGGCCCACTCTTGCGATCCCGGAAGGTTTCCGGCAAAGCCAAGTGGCGCAGGGGTGCCCTTGTCCTCACCCCCGACGGTGAACTTGCCGACGCGCTCGCCGTCGATGCGAATCTCGAGCTGATGCGGTTCGGCCGATCCCATGATGTAGTCGTAGCCGTTCCGCTTCAGCCGCACAGCGATCTCGTAGGTGGCATCCACTGGGAACGTGTGGCGCACGGCCACTCCACCGCGCGACCCGAACGGCAGCTCGTCGCTGGCGTTGGTCCAGTCCTCGGGGACTTCGTAGGCGACCGCCTGGTAGGTCTGGCGCGACGTTCCGCCGCTTGCGACCCCGACGGCCACCCGGCTGATCTTCTTCGCCGCCGAGAGGTACCGCTCGATGAGCGTCGGCGACACGGACAACATGCTGGCCATGTTGTCGAAACCGTGGCGATCGCTGTCGTCGGCCGGCAACAGCGAGGTGACGTCGACGTCGACCAGCAAGAGATCGCGGATGGCGTTCTTGTACTCGGCGCGATTCAGCCGGTGAATGGTGTCGACCCTCCCGGGATTGGGGTTCGCGGCCGCCGCCTGATCGATCTCCGTCTTCAGAAACGAGACAAGTGCCTCGGTCGCTGCAGCGTCGGGGCGCGGCCGACCGGGCGGCGGCATCGCGTTGAGACGCAGTTTCCGGATCACCCGCTCCCAGACCTCGGGCTCGGCGCCCGCCTTGGCCACGTCCGCCGTATCGAGCGCCAGCCCGCCTGTGAGCGAACGCTCGTTGTGACAGCTGACGCAATACCGATCGAGCAGGGCGCGCTGATCCTCGGCCGCCGCGGCGGGGGTCTCGGCGGCGCTCGAGCCCGTCGCACGAAGGTGTCCACCGGCCTGCGGACTCAGCAGGCAGCCGGCGGCAATGACGACGACAAGGGATGTCTTCCAGACCATGGCTCTTCTCGTCATGATGCGGTCACTGCGTGGCACCGAGGCTGCGAAGGACGTCCGCGATCCTCGGCCCGTCGTCGACCCTCTCCGCGCCTTGCGCCACGACTACAGCGCCGGGGGGGGGCGGGAGCGGGCGGAGCGCCAGCGCCAGCGGCGTGTCGCCGACCTGGTTCTCGGCGTCCACGCGAGCACCCTGCTCCGCCAGGAACCGGATGACGCCCTCGAAGCGTCTCTCGGCGGCCACGTGCATGGCGCTATTGCCCGACTGATCCGCGGCGTTCACGTCCGCGCCGAGCTCGACCACCACCTTCACCGCCGCCAGCGCCCGCTGGTCGAGCCGGCGCGCACTCGGTTCTCCGACGCCGCCGGTCCGGGCCGTCACGAAATGCTGCTCACCGCGCGCGGCCACCGCGAGCGGTGGCGTACCGTCAGGCAGTCCGATCGACGTGTCGGCCCCTGCCGCTGCGAACGCACGCATGAACGCTGCTTCGCCGTCTCTGGCGGCCACCATGAACGGCGTCGCGCCGATCAGCTTCCGGTCGAAGGCGTAGTCGTTCAGCGACCGCCTCGACTGGGTTGCGCGAGTCAGCCGAGCATTCAGGTCCGCGCCCTGCGCCATGAGCGACGCGGCAAGGTCCAGATCGCCCCGAAGCACGGTCGCGTGCAGGGGCGCGAACCCACCGCCAGCGGCATTCAGATCGGCTCCGTGCTCGATGAGCAGCTCCGCGACGGCTGTCTGGCCGCTGAGTGCCGCCACCGCCAGGGCCGTCGAGCCGTCCGCGCCACTGTCGTTCACGTTGGCGCCGGCCGCCAGCAGGTACTCTGCTGACTCGACGATGCCTTCCCGAGCCGCGAACAAGAGCGCAGTGAACCCACCGTAGTCCACCCACGCGGTCCCCCGGATGTCCCCGTTGTATTCAGAGCAGCACAGCTGCACGAACCGCTTGGAGGCCACGGTCCTGGCATTCACGTCAGCGCCTGGGTCGATGAGCAGTTTGGCCGCCTGCGGCTGCCGCTCCGAGATCGCCCACATCAGCGCCGTCTGACCCCGAGCGGCCTCCGTCGCGTCGATGTCCGCGCCGTGGGCGACGAGCTGCGTGAGCGCTTCGAGGTTGCCCATGCGCGCCGCGAGCATCAGCGGCGTTTCGCCGGTGGGCGGCACGAGGTTCGGCTCGGCGCCGGCCGCGAGCAAGGCTTCAACCGTGGTTGTGCCGCGAACGCTCGCCGCTACCCACAGCGGCGTGACGCCGAGATCGTTGGTGACATTCACCGCCGCGTCGGACTGGATCAGAAGTTGAATGAGGTCCATCCGGCCCCGGTAGACGGCCCAGTGCAGGGCCGTTGCTCCGTCGCCGGCACGCGCGTTCACATCCAGCCCCTGCTCGACCAGCGCGCGGACGGCGGCGACGTCCGACCGCTTCGCCGCGTCGATCAATCGACGCTCCGCGCCGGCCGCACCCAGGCCGACGGCCCAGAGCACAACGGCAACGACGCCCACCACGCCTTTCGTGCGCATAGTCTTACCTCGCTCGTGGCAGCAACGCAGGAAGGTCAGCTGGACCCTGAGTTGCGCTCCCGATACGTGAACTAAGTATGAAGGATCGCGCGATTCAGCGCCCGGTGGCAAGCCCCTGACGGCTCAACGCTCTGTCCAGTTGAGACGGCCGAGCACGTTATAGTGTCGCTCCGGGAAGGAGATGGTCATATGAAGCTCAGATCGTTGCGGGTTGTTCGTGCCGCCTGGCTGCTCGGTATCGTCGCGGTGTTGGTCGGTGCCCTTCCCGCGCGGGCTCAGGTGGGACGATTCGAGCCTTTGGGCGACGGGCCATGGACCTACCGGACCTACGGCGCCCAGTTCCGGGTGGTCGCGGTGACGAAGGAGCTTGCCAAGCCCTGGAGTCTCGCCTTTCTCCCCGACGGCAGCCTGCTGGTCACCGAACTGGGCGGACAGTTGCGGATTGTTCGCGACGGCGTGCTTGATCCGGAGCCGATTGCCGGGGTGCCCCGCGTACATGCGGTGAGGACGGGTGGGCTGATGGACATTGCGCTCCATCCGGACTTCGCCGAGAACCAGCTGGTCTACCTCTCGTATACGAAGCCTGGTCCAGACCTGGCGCCGGGCACCGAGCCGCTGTCGGTGCTGGTTCCCGACGGGCTGATACAGCCCAACCCCACCGGCTTGACCACAACGAGCGCGGTCTGGCGCGCGCGATGGAACGGCACCGCGCTCGTCGATGGCACGGACATCTTCGTGGCCGACAGCTGGATGGACGACAGCATTTCCATGACGCAGGCGTCGCGGATGGTGTTCGGCCCCGACGGCATGCTCTACCTGGGGGTGGGGGCTCCGAATGCGCCCGCTGCGTCAGGCAAGTACGCCCGAGCCAGGGGCGCTCGCGCTCAGGAGCCAGGCAGCCACGGCGGCAAGTTTCTGCGTCTCAAAGACGACGGTACGGTTCCGGAAGACAACCCGTTTGTCGGCCGCGCCGGCTACAAGCCGGAGATCTTCACCATGGGACACCGGAACATGCTGGGGCTGACCGTCCACCCGGAGACCGGCGTGATCTGGGCGCACGAGAACGGCCCGGCGGGTGCCGACGAGGTCAACATTCTCAACGCCGGCGCGAACTATGGCTGGCCGCTCGTCGGTCTTGGACGCGACTATTCGGGAGACTTCATCGGCGGGGTTGGCGCGCTCGGCGAGGCCGCCGGCCGGCCGGACGCCCACACCATGTACATGCCAGGCATGGAGACGCCGGTCATCTTCTGGACCCCCACCCTCGGTCCGTCGGGGATGACGTTCTATACGGGTGA
>CAJWMX010000366.1 GCA_913043805.1 uncultured Acidobacteriota bacterium
CTGAACGGGCCGGCGATCTGCCTGTCGGACGGGGTCACCGGCTGGGTTGACGCGGGGTCGGAAGGCGCCGACCAGATCGGCGAGATGGTCGACGTCGCCCGCGCCGCGCCACAGCCGGCACGTGTGCTGCTCAACATCGGCCGCGAGGGCATCTTGCCTGATGGCGACACCCACCGTCTCGAACTGGCCGATGTCGACGCGGCCAAGTCGGCCATCGCCCGTCATCGCGACTTCGTGATCGGGGTCAAGGCTCGGTTGACCGAGGGCGTCACGGTGGACGATGTCGAGGTGCTTCGTCGGTCGCAGGAGGTCGCAAGCAGCTTCGATCTCCCGGTGATGATTCACATGGGGCAGTCGGCCACGCCGATGTCGACGCTGCTCGCGCTCCTGAAGCCGGGCGACATCGTGACCCACATGTTCGCGCCCCCACCGAACGCCATCGTCGATGAGGCCGGACGCATCTGGCCCGGCGTGCTCTCGGCCCGACGACGCGGCATCTGGTTCGATGTGGCCAACGGGCGGGTCGACCACCTGCTGTGGGACACGTTCGACGCCATCATGGCGGCCGGCTTCTGGCCCGACACGATCTCCACCGACGGCAACACGACCAGCCGTCAGGCGGCCAGCGTCATCGACCTGCCGAACGTGATGTCGAAATTCCTGAGCTTCGGGATGCCGCTGGAGGCGGTCGTCGCGTGCGTCACCGTCAACGCTTCGCGGCTCTATCCGTTCTTCCGGGACCGCGGCACGCTCAACGTCGGCGCTCCGGCCGACATCGCCGTACTCGAGCTCCGCGAAGATCGGTTCGAGTTCGTCGACAACTACGAGAACCTCCGGGTGGGCACCCAGCGGTTCTTTCCGTACGAGACCGTCATTGCGGGACGCCGCGCTCCCCGGCGATAGGGCGGGACTTCAGTACCGCCAGATCTGTTAGACCGTTCGGATCAGCTCGATCTGCCGGTGGGCAAGATGCCCGCGCACCCGGTCGACGTTCGCCTGCCACCACTCAGATCCGTAGAACGCCGCCTCTTTCCGCTCGAGATCCGCTTCGGTCTCGCCATAGCTGCGCACCCAGATAAACTGGGTCCGGGCCTCGTTGACCCACACACCCTCGATGGTGATGTCGTGTTCCGCCAGCAACGGCGTCAAGCTCTCCCGAAACAGCTCGAGCCAGCTGTCCATCTGGCCCTTGTTGATGGTGTAGGTGCGCAGATGCGCTATCGCCATGTCTCTCTGCTCCGCCTCTCTCGGGGCTACCGTCCGGCGGCGGCCCGCTCATCGGCCCTGGCCCCGGCCAGGATGCCGTCCATGCTGTAGTTGCCCTCGTGGCAGGCGTATTCGAACAGCGTCAGATCGTTCAACGCCATCGGCAGCTGCGCCGTCCACGGCGTGGTCCACACGTCGGGGTCGGTCACGGTGAACTCATAGAGTAGCGTCTCCCCGTCGACCCGGGTGAACCGCTCGACCAGCGTCATGTTGCCAGACGAGCCGGTGTTCGGAGGCGCGGTACCCAGCGGAATCCACTTCCGGTCGTCGCGGAAGTTCGCCGTCTCGACCACCAGGGTGTCGCCCTCCCAGTACCCGCGTGAGTCGCCCGACCAGAGCCGGATGTCATCGGTGAGCGCATCCCGGCCGTCAAGTGGCACGACACGCGCCGTATGCACCATCTCGGTCAGCAGCACCACGTGATCCTCGGTCTGGAACATCTGCATGTTCTGGTTGTAACCCAGGGGCGTGATCGGCGGCCCGGCGTTGAAGCCCACGATGCACCGATCCGAGGTGTTGCGGTCGGTATAGGAGTCGGCCGGATGCTCCGCGAGATACGCCCGCTGCTCGGCGATCTGTTGTTCCGCCTCTGGCGTGTATGCCGGGATCCGCCCGTCGGGCGGGTCGACGATGAGCGACGTGCGCCCGGTCGAACGAGTGCCGCTATCGAGCCAGAAATTGTTGTAGAACCCCGGCGCCCCGTCTTCGCCGACGTCGACGCTGCTTGTGGACTCGGTGCGTCGTGCCTCGCGCGCGGCAAGCTCGGCGTTCCGGTTGATCGTTGCCTGCTCGGCCGCGGCCGCCTCTTCGGCTGTCAACTCCGCCTGATCGCCAGCCGACGCCGGCCGCTGCAACGGCGTGATCGTCCGGAAGTCCCACACGCCGTGCAGGTCGGGCGCGCCCCACGACGTCCGGGGTGCCTCCTGCGCGGTGACGGTGACCGCAAGGGCGATGATGGCGAACGCAGCACCGATGACGCGGTTTCTCTTGAACATGGCTCCCCTCCTGCTCCGGCGTCAATGGCTCATCGCGTAGACGATGGCGTTGACAGTGATCTCGATCGCGTAGGTCGAATAGCGCAGCGGGTAATACGGATGCTCGGCCCACTCCCACGCGTCGCCGATGTCGGTGTTCCAGTTGATGAACACCATGAGCCGCCCCTCTTCATCGAAGATGCCGCGCACATGCGGCGTAATGCCGTCTCGCTGCCAGGTGGGACCACCCTGCGCGTTGTACAGGTTCGGCACCTGCAGGATCTCTTCGATGTTGTAGAAGGTGGTGAAGATCGGATGGTCGAGTGGAATCTCGATAATCGGATACTCGGGGAGCACCCGCTTGATCTCCGCCTCGAAGTTGGCCCACTCGCCCGAGCCCCAGAAGTCGTCGAGCATCAGGAACCCACCGGCCAGCAGATAGTCCCGCAACCCTTTGACCTCGGGCTCGGTCATGTACATGTAGCCGACTTCGAGCGCGTACAGGAACGGGAAGCGGCGCAGGTCTGGGTCGTCGAGCCGGACCGCGTTCTCGCTCATGAACGCGTCCAGGTCGACCAGGCGGTCGATGATGGTCAGGAACTGTCGATCCGCCTTCGGAAAGTCGGTGGCCCAGGAGTTGCTGCGCCACCCTCCGCCGCTGTAGATCGCCCGGGTGAAGACGAACTCGCGTCCGTCCGCACTGGGGTTCTTGAGCGTGGGAATGATGTCTTCGCGTCGGAAGACGGCTCGCTGCTGCGCGGCAACTGGCTCGGCGGCCCTCGACACCAGCGGGCCGGCTGTGCCGGACATCACGGGCTCGACGCCGGTCGTGTCCGACCAGATGGCGGCGCCTCCGACGACCAGCGCTATCAGCGCGGCGTATCTGTTCACAGACGGTTCCTGGATGGGCCGAGTATACCGCCCCGCCATGGCCGCCTCCGAGACCGGCTGGTATGCTGGCGCGCTCGATGCAACGTCGTCACGCCTGTGCCGTGCTGCTTGCCGCGGGTCTAGTGGTGCCCCCGGCCGCCGGCGCGCAGCCTGGCTCTGCCCCGTCCTCGGGCTCGCTTCGGATCTCACTCGAGCAGCGGACACGAGTCGAGACGATAGCCGACCATTATCGACCAGATGACACCGGCGCCACCCGGGTACTGGCGCTGCGCAGCCGCATACGCGTACAGGCGGGACAGCCGACCGGTTGGCTGACTGCCGAGTTGGAGTTCCAGGATGCCCGCGGGCTCCAGACCGATGCCGCGTTCGTCGATCCTGCCGACCGGGTGAACGAGCTGGACGTCCTGCAGGCAGCGCTTCGCCTGCGTACGCCGACCGACACGGCTGGCCCTCGCGTGGCGCTCGACGTTGGACGCCTCACGCTCGACCTCGGCAGTCGGCGCCTGTCGGCCCGCAACGGCATGCGTAACACGACCAATGCGTTCGACGGCGCCGTGCTGCGGCTCGACGTCTCCGCCGGCACCGTCCGCGCCTTCCTGACTCGGCCCGTCCTCGTCGACACCACGAAGCTGGATTCGAGCACGAAGGGAGGACTGTTCTGGGGCGGGCTGCTGAGGAGGGGACTCGACCCACGCGTCACGGCGGAGGGCTACTATCTGGGCCTACACGACGACGCGAGCTTCGGCACCGCGCGGAGGCAGTTCTCCACCGCAGGCGGCAGGCTCAGGGTCGCTCCTCAGCCCCGGGTCGTCGACGGTGAGGTTGAAGCGGTCTGGCAGCACGGCAGGCTGGGCCACCTGGACCATGCAGCGAGCTTCCTACACATCCAGCTCGGGTACACCCTCGACGGCGC
>CAJWMX010000367.1 GCA_913043805.1 uncultured Acidobacteriota bacterium
GGGCTCGGGGAACACCGCTATGTGATAGTGGGGAGGCCGCCGCTCGTGGGTCGCTTCCAGCACACCCTGCGCCTCGAGTGACAGCAACGTCCCTTCGAGCCAGCTGCGGCACCGCCCAGCCGGACGGCGCAGATCGATGGCCATCCCGGTCGGGTGGACCGAGCGGTCCGACGCGTTCCTTGGCTGATGCGATTGCGGACGGGTCAGGCTGGTGACCACGAGTTGCTCCCCGCAGCCCTGGCGATATTGCGCCGCCAGCCGCTCGATGAAGAGCTTGACCTCGGGCCGCGCCACCGGGAACGAGACCTTCTCCAGCCGATAGTCGCGGGTATCGCGCACCGGCACAAGCAGCCTGGCATCCACGAACCGTCGTAGCTGGGTGGGACCAACCAGGTAGGTGAAATCGTGCCCGTGGGCCTCGCGGGTCTGGCGGTCGAGTGACGCCCGGCTCCCGCGCAGGCTTTGCGCTTCGACCGGCGCGGCCATGACCGCCCCCAACAGGGCACTCAGCCCACACACGCCAACGGTACGCAACGACACTGTCATGAACGTCCTAGCTCGTCCCTAGTCTCGGCGCGGCGAGCGACCCACATTAGACCCCACCAAGAAAATACCTGACCACGACCACGGTGCCCGCGATGGTGGCCACGCCGAGCACACCGGCCCGAGTGTGCCCGCGGTCCAGCCGCGTGGCCAGACGGCGCGAGACCACGAACCCGAACACCGCCCCGGGCAGCATCGCCAGCGTGAACTGCAACTCGGTCCATCCGAACCGGCCCACCATCAGCAGCGCGGCCAGCGACACGATAGTACCAAGAAAGAACAGCCCCGAAAGCGTCCCCCGCACCTGCGCCCCGGGGGCGTGCTGATAGAGCAGCGCCAGGGGTGGCCCGCCCACCGCCGCGATGGTGCCCATCACGCCCGACAACACCCCCCCGATGAGCAGTGCAGGCGGCCGCGGATCGACCCGCAGCCCGGACACGCTCAGCAGCACGCCGAACAAGACGACTAGTCCGAACACGAGTCGGAGCTGGTCGGCCGGGAGCACCGCCAGCACCCAGGCCGCCGGTGCCGTACCCACGACCCGGCCGATGATGGCCCAGCGCAGTCCGCCGAGGTCGATGGCCCGTCGCTCGCGCAACCCGAGCGCCAGGGTGAACAGCATCGTGGACGCCAGCACCGGCCCCGGCACCAGCCGGGTGTCGAGCAGAATCAGAATGGGGGTGCCCAGGATGCCCATGCCGAAGCCCACCGCTCCCTGGAGGGTGAACCCCACGGTACTGATGAGCATCACGATGGCGATATCGATCGGGGACATCGAAGGCGGGCCGGGCGTTCCAGCGTACCATGGAGTGGTGAACGACTCTTCGGTCCCAGTGACGCCCAGACCCGCGGCCTCGGTCCTGTTGCTCCGGGATGCCCCCGACGGCCCCGAGATTCTCTACCTGCGACGTAATCCGGAGCTCCGGTTCATGGGGGGTTTCTGGGTGTTTCCCGGCGGCCGGATCGAAGACGGCGATGCCCCGGTCGAACCCTCGACCGACGAGTTCGCCCAGGCCAAACGCGCGGCGGCCCGAGAAGCGCAGGAAGAGGCGGGGGTGGAGCTGGATCCGACCACGCTTCATACAATCTGCGAGTGGACGACCCCCGAACCCAGTCCGATCCGCTTCGCCACCTGGTTCTTTGCAGCGGTGGTCTCGCCCGATCGCATCGAAGTCGACGGCAATGAGATCCTCGACTACCGCTGGGATCGTCCCGAGGCGGCACTCCAGTCCCACCGCGCCGGCAACGTCCAGTTCGCGAACCCGACCTTCGCGCTCAGCACCCGACTCTGTGGCCACGCCAGCGCCGCTGGCATGGTGACCGCGATCGATAGCTGGGAGCGGGAGCGGTTTCTCGGTCGTATCCACCGCACCGAGGGCGGGAAGGTGGCGCTCTATGCCGAAGATTGCGGCTACGAGACGGGTCGGATCGAGTGCCCCGGCCCCAGACACCGCATCTGGATGCTCGATACGGGCTGGCGCTACGAGCGGCAGTTCTAGAGACGCTGTTGAATAGCGGCGGTTCGCCGGTTTCTTGTCGAGACGGGTGCGTGGCAAGGCGCAAGGAAGGAGCAGGCCGGGTGCCTGTGACGGACGAAGCAACGCGGCCACGCGCCCGTCTCGGCGAGAAGCCTAGTAGTGGATGTCGGTTTCGTCGCTAATCTCTCCCACCAGCTCTTCGAGCACGTCCTCCAGCGTCACCAGACCGATCGTGTCGTCGCCTCGGCGCACGACGGCCAGGTGCGTCCGGCGTAGCCGGAACTCCAGCAGCAACGCGTCAGAGCGTCGCGCGGCGTCCACCTCGAGCCCGTCGCGGAGCACCGACTCGAGCGGCTGGTCACCATGCCCCTGCGCCATGGCCTCGAGCAGCCGACGCGCCAGGACCACCCCGCGAAAGTCATCGAGCGAGCTACCGAACACCGGGTAGCGCGAGAACGGCTTCCCGCTGATTGCATCGGCCGCCTCCCCCACCGTCGACCCGATCCGCAGGCTGGCGATGTCGGCGCGCGGGGTCATGATGTCGGCGGCGGTGCGGTCGTTCAGGATGAACGCCTTGTGCACGAGGACGCCTTCGTCCGCTTCGATGTAGCCCGCCTTGCGGCCCAACGTGGTGAGGGCCCGGATCTGCTCCTCGGTTCCCACTCGGCGCCGACCACGGCGAAAGAGCCTGGTGAAAGCGTCGAGCAGCAGCACCAACGGATACAGCGCGTAGGTAAGCCCCAGGATAGGCAGGGCGGCGAAGCGGCAAATATGCGGCGCGTAGTGGGTGCCCAGCGACTTCGGAATGATCTCGGAGAAGACGATGGTGCCCAGCGTCAGGACCAGGGTCATCCAGCCGATGGCCGCCGGACCGAAGGCCGCCACCGCCGCCTGTCCGACCAGGATCGGCCCCAGCACGTTGATGGTGTTGGTGACGATCACGATGACCACCACCGACCGCGTGAGCTGTTCGGTGATGCGTCGCAGCTGCGGCGCGCCCCAGAGTCGGTGCGCGATCGCTTCCTCGGTTTCGGCCCGGGAGACACTCAGCACCGCGGCGTCGACCATGGCCACGAGCCCGGACAGGATGATGAAACAGACGGTCAACGCAAGGAGTGTTGCCATGGGATCGCACGGGCTCGGCGCCAGGCCGACGGTCAGGCGTGGCTGACGGCGGTGTGAGCGGCCGAGGCTAGATAGTCTCGAATACCGCGGGCCAGGGTTTCGAAGATGGAGCGGCGACGCGCGGCGTCGCACTCGAGCAGGGTGATACGGAAGCCGTGATGGTCGCAGGCGAACGACGACAAGGGCACCACGACGATGCCGGTCGCGCCCATCAGGTGGTAGACGAACCGGAAGTCGAGCGCGGTGGTGTCATCGAGCAACTCGTCGATCACCGCGCGCACCTCGGGGTTGGTGATCTCGAGCGCCATCCGGTCGTTGAGGACGCCAGCGTCGAACAGCACCGTCATGTAGAAGGCGCCCTGCGGGCGATTGACGCTGATGCCAGGCACGTCCTCCAGAATGCCGCACGCCTCGTCCGCCCGCCGCTCGAACTCCCGAGCACGTTCCGCCAAATGGGCGGGATACCGCGGGTCGCCGAGAATGCGTGGAATCGCGCGTTGGGGCAACGTGGTCGAGCAGACCTCAAGCATCTTGGCGCCAAGCAGACTCTGCGCGAACCGCTCGAACACCGGGTCGCGTTCCCGGTTGTAGAACTCGACCCACCCGCAGCGTGACCCGGGCCACGGAATCTCCTTCGAGATACCTTTGAGGGACAGCCCGCACACGTCGCCTATGACATCAGACAAGTGCACCGCCTCAGCGCCACCGTAGGTGATGTTGATGTACACCTCGTCGCACATCACGAACAGGTCGAACTCGCGCGCCAGTTCGACGACCCCTTGCAAGGTCTCGCGTGAGTACACCACCCCGGTCGGGTTGTCCGGGTTGATCAGCAGGATGCCGGCGATGGAGGGGTTGTAGCGAACCTTCTCCCGCATCTCCTCC
>CAJWMX010000368.1 GCA_913043805.1 uncultured Acidobacteriota bacterium
TCGGTTCGGAGGACGGCGCCGGATCACCGCCACACGCGGCGACGACCAGGACGACCAGGAGTGGCAGGAACCGTGGGAGCTGCATGCGCATGGCTCCGCATCCTACCACCCTGGCCTGGCCCGCCGAATTGAGCGTTTGGAGCATCCGAACGTAGGCGGTCTGCGCCTCGTCGTGCTGCGGTGAAGACTCCGAGAATCGGAGCATGTCTCCCCTGAGGTCGACCGAGTCTCCCGCCGCACCGGCTCTGAGCTCGTCGGCGCCGGGAAGACCGCGAGCAGTCGCCGCCTCGACGATGGCTCGGTAGGACTCGCTGGTGAGGTCCGAATAGATCTTGATGAAGTCGTAGCCCGCCTCGGCCTGCCGGTCGACTTCCGCTCGACCGGCGGCCGGCGTCTCGATGACGGTGGCGTCGTTCCAGAACGAGCCGGGGCCGTCGAGCAGCGGGCCCGCGGAGACAATGCGAGGTCCGTCCAGGTCTCCGGCAGCGATTCGGTCGCCACGCCAGCACGTAGGGTCGGCCGTCCATGCTTCGGACGCTCGTGACCCCGGCGGCCAGGAACAGGTCGAGGATGCGTGGGTCCTCCGACAGATCGAGATGGACGTGCATGTCGGCCAGCCCAGGCATCAGGACCTGGTCTCGGCCGTCGATCCGGCGCGCGTCCGCTGGGATGGCCACCTCGTCGGCGGGGCCGACGGCGACGATGGTGTCCCCGCGCACCAACACGGTGTGGCGTGCCAGGACCACGTTTGGCGCCGTCATCGGCAGCACCGTGGTGTCCACGAAGCCGGTTGCGCGTCGACGGGCAAGGTGGGCGCGGAGAGCAGCAGGGCGCCGGCCAGAGGTCGTGACATGAGGTGTACCGCCAGAGTTCGAGGGTCTGCCGATCCTGGCGGACGGGGTTACGAAAGGTTCGGGGAGAGATGGCTTGCGATAGCCCGCACCGCGACCTATCCTGCCGTTACAGGAAGATCGGACCCCGAGGAGCATACATGTCGAGTAGCCGACCGTTGATGATCGCCGGCCTGTTGATGCTGGTTGCCGTACCGGCGTGGGCCCAGGCGCCCGAGGGCTGGACCGTACCGCGCACCGCCGACGGCCGACCGGATCTGCAGGGCATCTGGGCCAGCGACTCCGCGACACCGTTGCAACGACCCGCGGCGCTTGGCGACCGGACCACGCTGACCGACGAGGAAGTGGCCTCGCTCGAGGCCCACGCCGCCGCCTACACGGCGCAAGGCGGCGACGCGGTTTTCGGTGACAGCGTGTTCTTGTCGGCGCTGGCCTCACTCAACGAGCCGGACGCACCTGACGGCGATCGCCCTCCGTTCTGGAGCTACGACAACCAGTGGATGGAGGGACGCTGGTTCGACAATCGGACGTCGCTCATCGTCGATCCACCCAACGGACGGATCCCGCCGTTGACGGATGAGGCGGTCGCCCGCAACGAAAGGGCGCGCGCCGACCGTGAGGCGGCGTTGGCCCGGCCGCCGCGGGGGGTGACCGAGGAGCTGGCCCGGCTCGATCGTGGCGTGCTGTGTCGGGGCGGGCGTCTCCCGATGAGCGGGCGAGGCTACAACAGCAACTATCAGATCTTCCAGACCCCCACACACGTCGCCATGCAGATGGAGATGATGCATGACACCCGGCTGATACCGGTGCGGGCGGCGGGCCAGGCCGTCGGGGTCCGTCAGGATCTGGGCGATTCCTACGGCCGGTGGGAAGACGACACCTTTGTGGTGGAGACCACCGGCTTCACCGGTGGGATCAGCGGTTCCTCCGAGAACGTGCGGCTGATCGAGCGCTTCACGAGGGTAGGGCCAGAACGTCTGCAGTATGAATACACGCTCGACGACCCGTCGACGTGGACGCGGCCCTGGACGGCCCGCATCTTCATGCGCCCGGCCCCCGGCACTGGTTTCATCTACGAGTACGCCTGTCATGAGGGGAACTACGCGGCCGAGCTTTCGTTGCGCTCGACGAGAGCGGCCGAGAAGGCGGCGGGGCAGTAGATGCGCGAACGAGTCGCCGTGCTCGGGCTCAGTCTGGTCGCGGCGCTTGGCGGCCTGCATCCGGCGGCCGCATTGGCGCAAGACACGTTCGAGCTGCCAACCGCGATTCTCGGGCCATGGGACACGGGCGACGGTGCCCATGTCGAGATGTACGAGCGGGACGGGCTGTACTACGGGAAGTTCATCCACTTCTACGACGAGCCGCCGGCTGACGGCGTCGATGCGCAGAATCCGGATCCAGATCTCCAAGGGCGTCCCCTGCTCGGGGCTGACTTCATCCTGCGCTTCCGGTTCGACGGCAAGAAATGGAAGGACGGGCGGATCTACAACCCGGAGAACGGCAAGGAGTACAAGGCGGATCTCGAGCTGAAAGATGGCGTGCTGAAGGTGCGTGGGTGGCTGGGTATCCGGCTGCTCGGGCGCACGGTCGAATGGACGCGACTCCACGATGCCGATGCGTCCGGCGACGGAGGAGGATGAAGTGGGAGCACGAACCTCGACGGTCGGTATCGCCTTGGTGTTCGCCCTTGGCGCGGTCACGGCGCCGGCAGCCGCACAGGCACCGCAAGGCGACGGGTCCCGCACGGCATGGGGCGCTCCCGACCTGAACGGCGTCTGGGACTTTCGCACCTTGACCCCGTTCGAGCGCCCGAGAGAGCTCGGTGAGCAGGCCTTCTTCACCGAAGAGGAGGCGGCCGCGTTCGAGGCCGCGCGGTTCGCCGAGTTCGAGGTGCGTGACGATCAGGAGCCGGCCGACGGCGTCGGCAACTACAACCAGTTCTGGATCGAGACCGGCGACGGCGTCGCCGAGACGAATCAGACGTCTCTGGTCGTCGATCCACCGGATGGTCGCGTACCCCCGCTCAACACTGGGGCCGCCGCCAGACGCCAGGCGCTCGTCGAATCACGGGCCGGCATCGATCGGCACGCTCCGACTCCGGGCGGGTGGGTGGATACTCTCGGCGACGGGATGTTCGCCGTGCGATGCATCCTGGGCTTCAACTCGGGCCCACCGATGAATCCGGCCGGCTACAACCAGAACGTGCAGATCGCTCAGACGGAGGACTATGTCCTGCTGCTGAACGAGATGGTGCACAGCTCACGCATCATCCCGCTCGATGGCCGTCCGCACCTCGCCGATGGGGTGCGCCAGTGGATGGGTGATTCCCGTGGTCGCTGGGAGGGAGACACGCTGGTGGTCGAGACCACGAACTTCCTGCGCGAGACGAGCTTCCGGGCCGGGGTAACCACGCGCGACCTGCACCTCGTCGAGCGGTTCACCCGCGCCTCTGAAGGGTTGCTGCTCTATGAAGTGACGGTCACCGACCCCGGAGCCTGGGATCGCCCGTGGACCTACCGGCTGCCGATGCAGAAGAGCGAGATGCCGCTCTTCGAGTACGCCTGCCACGAGGGCAACTACGGTCTCTACAACATCCTGGCCGGCGCCCGACTGCAAGAAGCGGAAGGGCGTTAGTTCGCTCCGAGCGCGGTCCGGTCGACCCACTCGCCCAGCCGCATCACGCGGTCGATGTCGAGGGTGTTGGCGATGTCGGCCAGCGGGTCGGCGTTGAGCACGATCAGATCCGCCACCATGCCCGCTTCGAGCGTGCCGAAGTCCGCCTGGCCGACCGGCGGCATCTGGCTGGCGCCGAGGCTGGTCGCGGCCACGATTGCATCCATCGGGCTCAGGCCGGCTTCCACGTAGAGCTCCATCTCGTGGTGCATGCCCCACCCGAACGGCACGTTGGGTGTACCGGCATCGTTCCCCATCGCCACCTTGACGCCGGCTTCGTGCATCGTCCGCACGAAGTCCTGGACCTGACGGAAGGCGGCCTTGCGATCCTCGAAGTTGTCGGCGCCAACCACGCTCGCGCGGCGTTCCGCATCCTGCCACCCAGCCAGCGCATCCGGGTTGTAGGTGGCGAAGGACGCCTGGACCTCGGGATCGTCGAGCAGCGCGGGGTTCTCAGCGAAGTGTCAGTTGCCCTGGA
>CAJWMX010000369.1 GCA_913043805.1 uncultured Acidobacteriota bacterium
CCCCCCCAGCCGAGCCGGCGGGACTGAAGTCCCGCCCTACAGAGTCATGCGATCAATCACCAACTCCAACGCCCGGAGCCTGTAGCCTGAAGCCTTCGTCCAGGCTGTCCGCCGCTACTGCATCTGACTCGGCAGCCAGAGCGCAATATCGGGAAACGCGATGATCAGCCCAATGATCAGCAGCTGACCCACTACGAACGGCAGCACGCCCATAAAGATGTCGCCCATGGGCACTTCTGGCGCCGTGCGACGCATCACGAAGACATTGGCCCCAATGGGCGGGGTGACCAGCGCCAGCTCGGCCATCATCACGGCGAACACGCCGAACCAGATCGGGTCGATGCCCAGCGAGCCGACGACCGGCATCACGAACGGGATGGTCAGCACCAGCATGCCGAACACATCTACCATCGCACCCAGCACGATATAGAGGCCCACCAGGAGGATCAGGAACCCGACCCGCCCCAGATCCAGGCCCACCAGGAGCGCCACCATGTTCTCGGTGATGCCGGTGATGGCCAGGAACCGCGCGACCAGATAGCCGCCCACGATGATCGCGAAGATCATGGCCGTGACCAGCGCGGTCTCTTCCAGCGCCTTGGCCATCGCGTCTTTCGTCAGCCGCCGCCGGAGCGCCGCGGTAATCAGCACCCCCGCGCAGCCCACGCCGGCCGCTTCGGTCGGCGTGAACACCCCGCCATAGATCCCGCCGATCACGAGCAGGAACAATCCCATGATCGGAAGCAGCCCCGAGGTCGTCTGCCAGCGCTCCGTCCACGTCGCGCTGGGTCCCGGAGGTCCGAGCGACGGCGTGATCAGGCACCGCAGCAGGATGATGACCGAGAACATGGCCGCGGTCAGGATGCCCGGAACGATGCCGGCGATGAACAGCGCGCCGATCGAGGTCTCGGTCATCACCCCGTAGAAGATAAAGATCAGACTCGGCGGGATCAGGATACCCAGGGTCCCGGATGCAGCCAGCGAGCCAGTCGCCAGCCGCGGGTGGTACTTGTAGCGTCGCATCTCTGGCATGACGATGGCGCCCATCGTCGCCACGGTCGCGATGCTCGAACCGGTGACCGCCCCGAAGGCGCCGCAGGCGACCACCGACGTGATCGCCATTCCCCCAGGCACCCGGGCGATCCAGCTGCGGATGCCGGCATAGAGGTCTGACGCCAATCCGGTCTGGAAGACGAGCTGTCCCATCAAGACGAAGAGCGGGATCGTCACCAGCACGAAGCTGCGGCCCTCGTCCCAGGGAATCAAGAGGGTGTGGGCGAGGGCCGGACCTGGCCCTTCCAGAACCCACAACCCGACGGCCCCGGTCACGGCCATCGCGATGGCGATCGGCACTCCCAGGATGAGGAGGCCGATCATGGCCACGATACCGATCAGTCCCGCGAGCGTCAGACTCATAGCCCCATTCCTGTCTCGGAGCCGGACTCCTCACCCGACGGATTCGCGAAAATGCGAGCTACCATGACCGCGGCGCAGACCGAAAGGAACCCCATCCAGGGCCAGAGCTCCATCTCGAGGTCCTCGCCAGTCTCGCCGGTCTGCATCATGAAGGGGACGAACAACGCCGCCTGCGTCGCCATCAGGCCGAACACGATGATCCCGGCCACGGCCGCCAGCACGTCGACCTGCCGGCGCCGATGCTCGTTGAACCGGAGGTAAAACACCTCCATCCGGATGTGATACGCGCGGTCCCAGGCGTGTGGCAACGCGCAGAACACCGTCATCAGCAGCAGCAGCCCGTTGGCGTCGCGTCCCCACTGCAGCGGAGCGTTGAACACGTAGCGAAGGATGACGTCGACGCTCACCAGCAGCACCAGCGACGGCATCGTGACGTAGATGCCCAGCTGGAACAGACGTCGCGCCGCGACCTCCGACCAGCGGTCGAGCCCCGCCAGGAGCCTGTCGATCCAGCTCAGCATGTGGGATGGGTCTCCGAGGGATGGGTGACCGACGACCTCACAGGTCGATCACGCCTTGGAAGGGATGGCGACGCGTGTGATCCCAGAGCTGCTCGTCCGTCCAGTCTGCATACACGGCCGCACGCTCCTTGGCCTCACGCACGAAGGCGCGAGCGGGCAGCCCCAGCGCCTCGTTCTCATCGATGAATCGCGCTTCGAGCGGCTGCACCGCGTCCACCCACGCCTGCCGCTCGTCCGGCGTGTGCTCGACGATCTCGATATCCTCGGTTCTCAGGGTCTCGATCGCCGCATCGAGGTTCGGACCACCGTAGAAGTTCTGGTTGGCCACCTGCCCGTGCACCCGGTACAGGTTGTACAGCTGCTGTCGCAGGTCGCCTGGGAGCGCGTCGAACGCACGCGGATTGAGGGCGAACTGGATCACCGTGTGAGTCAATCCGACCCGCAGATAGTGGTTGCCCTGCTCATAGAGCCGATAGGCGACCATATCCGGCGCCCCGAGTGACACCGCGTCGATCACGCCCCGTTGAAACGCCGTGTAGGTCTCGGCCGCCGCCAACACCACGGGAATGGCGCCCACCTGCCGCAAGATGTCGGCCATCAGCCCGCCCGTCGAGCGCACCTTGAGGCCCTGCATGTCCTCGGGGAGCCGCACCGGGGTCCGCGAGATGATGTCGTAGGCCGTGGTCGAGTCGCAGTGCGCCAGATAGCAACCCATCCGCTCGTACTCGGCCTTCAGATACTGCGGATACAGCTCTTCGGACACGAGAGACGCCACGCCCGGATTGGCGAACAGGAACGGCAACTGCAGCCCGTGGGTCAGATGGAAGCTGCCCGGCTGGTAGGTGGCGTAGCCGTGCGTATAGTCGGTGACCCCGCTCTCGATCGCCTTGAACCCCTCCAGGGCGTCGTGAAGCAGCGCATCGACGTAGTACTCCCACTGGATCCGGCCGCCGGTCTCCTCGGTGACCATTGCCGACCAGGGCACGAACACCTTCGAGTAGAGGCCGTGGGAACTGGGCACATGCGCCGTATAGCGCAGGAGGACCTCATCGCCGACGCCGCGCCTGGCCCCGCGCACGAATGGCGCCAGCGCGCCAACGCCCAGCAACGACGCCAGCATACAACGACGGCTCCAGGCCGCGGGAGAGTCAGGGACGGACATGCGGATGCGGTCGATTGAACTGACCGAGTATACCTGTCACCGCCCCCGTGCGCGATCCTGCTCCTCTCTCGCTCGACGCCACTGGCGAGACATCGAACGGCGCTTCCGATTCTGCTCGGCGCGCTGTGCCGGATCCCGCCGGATCTCGGCGGATGCGACCTCGCGGGACAACTTCTCGTAGCTCTGGAGTCGGCCGGGGTCCAATCGCCCCCGTTCGACGGCCGCGCGTACGGTGCACCCAGGCTCGGCCCCGTGCGCGCAGTCGCGGAACCGGCACTCGGCGGCGAGGGCGTCGATGCCACCGAACGCCGCCTCCACGGCGGTCTGGTCGGCCACCATGCCAAACTCGCATATCCCCGGGGTGTCGATCAGGGCACCCCGGCCGGGGAGCACGACCAGTTCGCGCCGGGTGGTCGTATGTCGGCCCTTCCCGTCTCCGCGGACCCGATCGGTGGCTTTCGCCCCACCGCTCAGCGCAGTGATCAAGATCGACTTGCCGACGCCCGACGACCCCACCACCCCGATGGTCACGCCAACGCCGAGGTGGGGCTGCACGTCGGCCATCCCCTGCCCCGTCTTCGCGCTGAGGGCGATACAGGGAGCCCCGGACGCGATGTCTCGCGCGGCACCGAGGTAGCGGTTGGGATCGTCCGCCAGATCAATCTTGTTGACCATCACGACTCCGTGGCTGCCACCGTCCTGGACGGCCGTGAGGTAGCGTTCCCGTCGCCTCGGATTGAAGTCACGATTGGCGGAGGTGACCACGAAGCAGACGGTCAGGTTTGCCGCGGCGACCTGATCCCGGTCGTCGGGGCCGGACGCGCGACGCGTGAGGGCACTTTCACGTTCGAGCAGATGGTGAATCGCCGCACGGTCAGGATCATCCGCCACCACG
>CAJWMX010000370.1 GCA_913043805.1 uncultured Acidobacteriota bacterium
AGTGGGCGCCCTGGGTCGTGACCTCTTCGGTATGGTCACGGCCCTGCCACATTCCCTCTGCATCCCAGATGTGGCACATGGCGTCGATGTGCGTCACCGTCGCGCCGTGGTAGATAAAGCCCAGGTAGTCCATCACGTAGCCTCCACCGGCTCCGAGATCGCTCTTGGTGATGAAGTGTTGTGGCGGCTCGAAGGTCCGGCTCAGCGACACGGTCCGGCCCGACTGCACTAGCGCCGCCGCGGCGGCGCGTTTCTCTTCCGTGATGAGGTTGATGGCGCCGACCTGATCATCGTCACCCCACCGTCCCCAGTTCCGCCGGTTCCGGTACATGGCGGCATAGGTTTCGGCCTCGCCAGGTTGGAGCACGCTCTCGGCGGCTGACTCGTGGAGTCTGGTGGCCTGGCGAGCGAGCAGCTCGGGTGGCGAGAAGGGCTGTGCGCGTGGGCTGGTGGCGCGTGCGGTGGCGCCGCCGGCCAGGGTAGCGCTACCCAGCGCCGCGGCGTGTCTCAGGAACTGTCGTCGTGATGCTGCCATCAGTCTTGTCCCTGGGCCGCGGCGGCCCGGGCTATGAAGCGAGGGCTTCGTTGGTCAGGTGTTCGCAGATTGCCCGCTTGTGGCCGTCGCCCTCGATGGGCACATAGATGGAGTACGTCTCCTCGACCACCGGCGCGAAGATGTTGAAGTGGAGGAACGGGAACAGCCCGTTCGTAAAGTAGTCGCGTCACTCGTGCTTGAGCCGCCAGGCTTCCGCCAGGTCGTGATCGATCGTTGCGAGCGCGCCGCTGCGTCAGCTGCGCTCGCTCCTAGTCGAGCTCCTTGATGAGTCGGTCGGCCCTGGTTCTGTTCATCGAGAGGGCGACGACCTCTTCGGCGGTCGCGTCGAAGGCGGCCCAGTGGGCACCCTCGATCAGGTCCATCCGGTTGGCGAACCAGTCTTGCAGGTCGGGATCGTCCTGGAGCAGGTCGTAGAAGACCAGGAATTCCACGAGACCGGAGACGCCATCGCCGCCGGCATTCCACCCGAGGCCGTCCGCGCCATGCGAACCGGGGTCGACTGGCGTCGTCGGCGACACGTCGAGTCGCAACTCCTGATACGGATTGATGCCGAGCAGACGATACAGCTGCACTTGAGCCGACTCGGTCGGGTCGTCTTCCCACCGCGCCGCAAACTCCGGCGAGCGGGTCAGCTTGTCGCGATAGGCTTGGTCGACCATGGCATTGACGATGCGGTTCGAGCCGCAGCGGGCGTGCCCGCTCACTCGCATCAGCTTCGGTGCCAGCGCCTCGTAGTCGGGTGACTGGCGGATGCGTCGAACATGACCTTCGCGTGCCGGGTGCCCAGACGGGCGCCGAAGTGCGTGTTCGGCAGCCCATAGGGGATTCGCAGCGAGAAGCCACGCATCGTGAACTGGATGTTCAGGTCCGCGTACGCCTCGTGCTCGCGGGTGTTCGCGATGAAATCCCAGAAATTAGTCCGCTCGTTCACCTGGATCATCTCGATGCTGCCCGCATGCGGGGCGTTGCCCACATCCTGGCCGCTGATCGACATGATGAACCGGGCATCGGGCGACCAGTGCACCACCCGGGGAAGGGCTTCGGTGCTGCGATGGAGGGTATGGCTGTCGCTGATGAGGAGCACTCGCCTGGCCACCTGATCGGGCAGGGCCCGGAGCATGCCCCGCTTGGTGGTGATGCCGTTCTCGCTGAGGAAGCCGTGCAACCGGTCGGCGTCGATCGGGAGCGTCAGCCGGGTGTCGGCTGTCAGGGAGATCGGGATGAGGATCAGTGACGCAAGCGCCAAGCAGCCTAGAGATCGCACGAAGTCCTCCTTACGCGTCGAGGTCTTTCGCCGTCCTGCGGCAGGCTGTGGGAATCAGCGCGCCCTAGGGGCACGAAAGCGTGACAAGGCGCGGCATCGATCGCCCGGCCACGCGGAAAGCTATGGGGCGATTATGGCCCAGCGAGATCTCGTGTCAAGCGGGTGGATCAGATTATGTGGCCGACCCACCGGCCAGCGAAGACCACGAGGATCCAGAGGGCGAGCGAGGCCAGGCCGGCGTTGCGGGCCGTCGAGGGGATGACGGCCTTGGCGTCCCAGCTTGGCACCTGTCTGAAGGTCCTGAACTGGAAGAGCGCCATGTTGACGCCTGCGGCCGCCAGGCCTATCAGCTTGATCTGGAATGCCGGGTTCTCGATGTAGGTCGACGCGCGGGTCATGAACAACCCGAACCCGGTGATCACGGTCAGGATGAAGGCGCCCCAGGTCCATGGGATGAGCTCTTTGGTCATCCGACTGACGGGATAGGTGAGCGCGGTCAATCCGAGCAGGCGGAGGTCGACCATCAGGATCGAGCCGACCACCAAGCCCACCCCGAGCACATGGAGCGACTCGAGGAACGGGAACCACCAGGTGAAGCCGATGTGCTCGGCGAGCGGCCGCGTTTCGAGCCACGACCAGAGTTCGGGAAAGGGTACGGGCATCGCGGTCACTCGTACAGGAAGTACAGATAGTCGGTATAGGCGATCCAGCGTCCGGCCAGCACGATGCCGAGCCAGAGCAGGAGTGAGACGACCGCAATCACGCGCGCGGCGGTCCGTCGCCCGGCGGAGGCCTCCCAGTAGCCGTGCTCCCGCGCGTTTATCCAGTAGAGGACGACGGCCAGCAGCACCACCGGCACCAGCATCTGGAACTTCCACTCCGCGACCGGGTTGTAGAAGTATCGATTCGGTCTGGCCACGACGAAGAGGCCGCCGGTGATGAGATTCACCGGCAGGGCCCAGAAGGTCCACGGCAGCAGACGCCGGATCATCTCGCTGGGGCTCTGGCTGGGGACGGCCAGGCCGAGCACGCGCAGGTTCACCATCACGGCCGACGCCATGATCACCGCGATGGCGAGGATATGGATCGACTGGGCGATCGGCGGCAGCCCGGGGACGTTACCGAGCAGGTAGATCGCGAACTCGCGAGCCGAGCTCTCGGCGAGGGCGCTCGCGATACTGTCTTTCATGGCCGGTAATGATACGCCGCTCAGCGTGTCGGTCGCACGCTGGACAGGTCGATGCCGGAGATGATCCAGTCCGAGGGGCCCTGGCGCCGCAGCTCGAAGCGCGCGGGCCCGGAGGCCGAGGCCGCGCTACCGGCCCGCGGTTGGACCTGCAGTCTGAGTTGGCCCGTGGCCGTCGCGGTCTCGCCCGTCACCTCTACCGCCAGTTCGTCGAGCGCGGCCGAGTAGCTTTCGAACCCCCCCAACGAGTCGACAAGCGTGTCCGGCACCGACGGGTAGACCTCGCGCACCGTCTCTCTATCGAGCGCGGCGAGCGCGGCCCAATACCGGTCGAGGACGGCGATGACCTCGGCGCGAGGATCGGTGGCGGGTGCCGCGGGCGGCGGGGCGGCGTCGGCGGCCGATGGCGGCGCCGTCAGAGACTCCTCGGCCGGTGACGCCGGGAGCGCGGTAGCCGCCTGGTCAAAGAGCGTGCGAGCCGTCCACAGCTGTCGGATGTTCGCGGCGACGTCCGGTGTGTCGGCCTCGCGCACGAGCCGGTCGCCCTCGCTGAAGAGCTCAATCGCCTGTCCGGCGGGTGGCACCCGGTCGCGGCCCTTGGCCGCCTCGCGCCGCGCCGTCTCGAGCAGCTGGTCGAGCAGCGCCGTCGCGTCCGGGTCGCCTGCTTGGAGCTGGAGCAGGGTGGTCAGCGACGCGAGCGCCTGTTCCCGGTTGCCGGCTGCCAGCGCCGTGGCGGCCTGGCGGCGCAGATTCGCCACCATATCCTGGCCGCCAGCCTCAGCCGGGCCCGCCTCGTTGGGCATGACAGGGTCTGAGCTTGGCGGCGGCGTCTCTGCCCGCGGTGTCGGCGGGGGCGTGATCGGGTCGGCCGTGGCCGGTTCGGCCGATGCCGGCTCGGTGGCCGCGGTGTCGGTCTCGGCGGCGAGCAGGGGCGACGCTGGCGGCGATGGGGGAGGCCCCGGTCTCGACCGGGGCCGATG
>CAJWMX010000371.1 GCA_913043805.1 uncultured Acidobacteriota bacterium
CCCTCGAAGACCCCCACCTCGGTCGCGTGTCCGAGCGCTTCGAGGGCGGTCGCCGCGTCTCTAGCCCGCTGAGCGGGCACGACCTTGTCGCCGGTCCCCGCGGTGAGCAGCACCGGGCGCGGGGTCTCGCTGACCTTGCCGGCCTTGGGCCTGAGCAGGGCGCCGGAGAGGGCGATGGCTGCGGCGAAGCGGTCGGGGCGTTGCGCGATGGCCTGGAGGCTCAGCATCGCCCCCTGGCTGAACCCGAGCAGGGTGGGGGCGGGGGCCTCAGGCCAGGAGCAGTAGCACGAACAGCGACGTGTTGATCACGTGCGAGCCGTAGCACAGCACGCAGTGCACGCGGTTGATGAACAGCAGCGCATAGGTCAGATACAGCCCGAGGACGACCGTGCCCAGGCTGATGGCCTGGAGTGCGAGGCGAGCCCAGTCGACCTCAAGTGCGCCGCCCAGCATCGCCAGCGGCAACGCCACATAGAAGATCTGTCCCAGCAGCGAGTTCGGCGGACCGAACAGCCGCGCCTGCGGGGTGAACACCACCAGCGCGCAGGTTTCCTCCTCCATCCGGCAGACCGGAGGCACCCATCGGGCGTCCGGGCGCACCCAGCGAAACGCCACGCCGGTCACATAGCTCGAAATGACGAAGCCCAGCGCCGACAGGCCGATCACACCCCATAGCATCGCTGGCGCCAGTATAGAGGTGGTACGCGGTCTCGCTGGTGCTCGTCGTCTGGGTCGCGCTGTGGCCCGCCTCGGCGGTGGCGCAGCCCGACGGGCGGTGGCAGGTGTCGGTGCTGGCGGGGGTGGCCCACGCGGGTGACCTCGAAGGGGCCGCACTGATGGGGCGGTGCTCGGCACCATCGACCTGGCGCTGCCGGCCGGCCTCGGGCTGGAGACGTCGCTCAGCTGGGTCGATCGGCTGCGCTGGCTCCAGGAGCTCGAACTGGTCGCCGCCTCGGGCAGCGTGCGTTATGCGCCGTGGTCGGTAGGAGGCCTCGCATCCTACGGGATGGGGGCGTTGTCGCTCGTTCGGATCCGACCGGGACTGAGGGCGCCGTCCGAGGTGCAGCCGGCGTTCGAGCTGGGCGGCGGCGTGCAGGTGTGGGCGAGTCACGCCCTCGCAGTGCGCGTCGACTCGCGGTTCGTGCACATCGACGACGCGCCCAACTTCCGGCGCACCGTCGGCGGAGTGACGCTCCGACTTCCCTAGCTCCCGGTCACGGGAGCGGCAGGCCCAGTTCCTGTCCGGGCGAGCGTTGTACGTCGAACGTCTTCAGCGTGTAGTTGACCGTGGTGTAGTGGCCGACCAGCCCGGCCAGATCCATCAGGCCCTGCTCACCGAAGAGACGCCGGGCGGTGGTGAAGGTCTCGACATCCACCTTTGGCTCGAGGATCAGCTGTCGCACCAGGCTCACGATGGTGCGCTCCACCTCGCCGAACCCGGCCACGCCCTCGACATCTAACGACCGGCCGTAGCGGACCAGGTCGATGATCTCCTCTTCCAATCCGGCGCTGCGTCCGAGCCCTTCGTGGGCCGACCACTCGTACTGGCTGTTCAGCGCCCGCACGGCCGCCAGGATCGCGAGCTCGACCAACCGCTGGTCGCGCTCGTTGTCATGTCCGAAGCGGAGATAGGTGCTGGAGGGGAACAGGTGCTCGGCCATCGGCGGGCTGTACATCCACATGCCGATCGGGCCCCGGAGGCCGGTCGAGTAGCGGCTGTCTGGGTGGACGATCAGATCGAAGACCCGCTGGCCGTCGGCGTCGAGATCCTCGCGCTGGATGGTGGGGAGCCGGGCCCACGAGCCGTGGTCGATGTCGGCCGGGATGTCGGCCTCGGTAACGACGCGCGGTGTGAACGGTGTTTCGGGAGCGGCCTCGCGTTGCGACGCCGCCTCGGCCGCCTCGGGTTCGACCGACGCCGAGCAACCGACCGACGACAGCAAGACAACAAGCAGTCCGACACGTAGCTTCATGGGCACCCTCCTCGGCGGATCCTACCCCAGCCGCCACTCCCTGATCGGGGCGCCGCAGGTGCAGAACCGCCCCAGTCGACAGATCGCCAGTCTGTCCGGTCGGGTCCGAAACGGCTCTGCCGTCAGCGGCGGGCCGCCGATGCCGATGGTGACGTGTGGATGGAAGTGGGCGTAGGCGGCCGCCGTCCGGAAGTCGCGCACCCAGGCCACGTCGGCCGGTTTGGCCTCCGGGCCCGTGGCCCCGAAGGCGACGGCGTCGCCACCGGCGACCTCGAACGGGCGCATGACCCGCATCACCGAACGGTGCAGCATATCGAGCGTCGGGGTCGAGGCGATGGTCAGCACCTGTGCGGTCCGACCGCGCTCGACGCCGGTCACGTCGAAGGCGACTGTGGAGGCCACCTCGACGAGCGGAGCCAGGGCCGCGCCGATCGCATTGAGCGCAGACTCGGCTACGAAGTGCTGGCCCAGGGTGACGTGCGGCAGGTGCCGGGCGTCGAAGCGGAAGCCGTCGACGCCGGCCGGCGCGGTCTGCTCGTTCAGGCCGGCCGCGATGAGGTGTGCGTCCGGCGCCAGCAGCAGGGCGACGTCGATGGCGACCCTCATCGGATGCGGTGCCGACCTAGCGGTGAAAGTGGCCGGCGCGCGCCGGGCGAGACCGTGGACTCGGGCCTGGCGCCGGCCGCCAGCCGGCGCCGGTCAGCTCGGTCTGCAGTCGCACGGTGGCGTCCAGGAGTGCCGTGCGGTCGCCGAAGCGCTCGGCTGATAGGTGACCGCCAGGCAGGCGTTGCACCAGGCGAAACTCGCTGTCCAACTGTTCGCACCAGATGGTGATCTGATCTTCGGCCGATCGGGTGGGGTGAGAGAAGCGCACCATGCCTCCCGTATCGGTCGGAAGACGTGGCCGCGACAGCGGGCCGATGCGGGTCTAGATGAGGTCGTCGTCCGGCGCTGACCGACGTTTCTTGAACGTCTTGTCGCACCCGTCGCACAACGGGAGGCCGTCGAAGTTCAGCGCGACGTGGCGCTCGCGGAGGTCATCGATCGCCCCGCCGTTCCAGGCCTCGAGCAGCGTCATGTCACCGGCGTTGCCGTAGGGCATCGTGCCGTTGACGTCGTAGCCGCACGCTACCACCTGACCGTTCGATTGCACCGTCAGGCTGTCCCACAGTTTCGGGCAGCTCCGACGCCGCGAGCGGTCGTAGACCTCGGTGTCGGACTGGCCCCCGGTGAACTGCGCGGTGTCGATCACGCCGCCGTAGTTGGTCATCTTCTTGATGACCACCTTGACGCGCTTGGTCTCGTAGGGCGCCCATGCCTCCTTGAACGCCTCGAGCTCGTGCCGCTTGATGCCCATGTTGATGAACAGCAGCGCCACGCTCATCTTCGACTCCATCTCCTTGTGCAAGGCGAGGAAGCCGCGGACGTTGTTCAGCACCCGCTCGAAGTCGAACCCCCGCACGACCTTGTAGACGTCGTCCGAGTGGGCGTCGACCGAGAGAATCAGATGATGCAGGCGGGTCTTGATCAACTTGCGGGCGTTCGCCTCGTTCAGGGTGGTGGCGTTGGTCGAGAGCGCCACCAGCCCGAGGTCCCTCTTCCGCGCCGCGTACGTGATCAGGTCGTAGGCCTGCGGATGCAGCAGCGACTCGCCGAAGTGGTGCAGCCAGAGCTTCTGCACGCCGCGTCCCGCCACATCATCGACGATGCGTCGGAACAGGTCGGCATCCATGTGCTGCACCGGCCGGGTCATGCTAGTGGTGCGGGCGCACATCGGGCACTCGAGGTTGCACTCGTTGGTCAACTCCACATGCAGGATGGGAGGGAACGCGTGCGCGTGCCGTTGTCGTTTGGTGTCCTTACCTGGGGCCTCGGGTCTGACCATCGATGCGGCACATTATACTGGCTCGTCGGCGGCAGGAGGCGGAGGCGGCAGGCGGAAGGCCTCGAGCAACACGAACGTCAGCTGGTCCTCGGTGTACCAGAGGTCGATGGTCGCG
>CAJWMX010000372.1 GCA_913043805.1 uncultured Acidobacteriota bacterium
GGGGGGCCGAGCCGTACCTGTCGAGGGATGTGGCTGGAGGGCTGCTCGTCCACACTCAGGGGTTCGTCGCGGCCTCCGCGCTGGCTGAGGCGCTCAGGGCAGCGGCGGTCAGACACGGAGTGGCGTTTCGGACGGCCAGCGCCGCCTCTGGTCTCCGACCCGTGAACGGCCATGTCGAGGTGACCGCCGACAACGGGCCGCTGACGACCGACGTCGTGATCATGGCGGCCGGAAGCTGGACCGGCAGCGTAGACATCGATGGCATCGCGCCGCCGCCGGTGCGCCCGGTCCGCGGACAGCTGGTGCAGCTGGATTGGAGGGGCGACCCGTTGTCGCGCGTGATCTTCGCGCCCCGCTGCTACGTCGTGCCCTGGACGAATGGAACGGTGCTGGTGGGCGCCACCGTCGAGGATGTCGGGTTCGACGAACGCTCTACGGCCGGGGGAGTCGCCGAGTTGCTCGACGCCATCGGCGGCTTGCTGCCGGCCTCACGAACGGCGGGGTTCGACGAGGTGCGGGTGGGGCTGCGTCCCGGAACGCCAGACGACCTGCCGGTGCTGGGCCGTGCCGAGGCGGCGCCGAACGTCGTCTACGCCACCGGCCACTACCGCAATGGGGTGCTGCTGGCGCCGGTGACCGCCAGGTTGATCGCCGATCTTGTTCTGGATGGCCGGGAGGACGCGCTGCTCGAGCCGTTCAGGCCGGACAGGTTCGACACGACGTGAGCCCAATGGCATCCACCAAGCTGAAGAAGAGTTACAGTGCGCGCGAGGTCGCGTCGGTGACCGGCCTGACGGCACGACAGCTTCAGTGGTGGGATGCGCGCCAGCTCCTGTCGGCCAGCGTGGCGAGTCGGCAGACCGAGAAGGGCGGATATACCGAGCGCCGCTACTCGCCGGTCGATCTCTATGAGCTGTCGGCGCTGGCCGAGCTGCGACGGCGTGGTTTCACCGTACAGCGCATCCGAAAGGTCCTGTCGGCTCTCAAGGAGCAGTTTGGTGTCAGGCTGTTCGAGGCACTCGGCGAGGATGGCCCCGTCACGCTCCTGGTGGACGGGCAAGACATCTACGCCCGCACCGCGAGTGGGGCATTCCACAACCTCGTGGAATCGCCGGGACAGCCGATGCTGGTGCTGGGAGAAGACAGCTTCAAGACGTTGCGCGCCCGTCTCGGCGGTCGTCCGCGTCGCAAGGCCGCGAAGAAGAAGGGCGGGAAGTCCTCGTGACGCGTCGGCCGCGTCGGTTCCGGCGCTGGCTGCGCCGTCTGCTCGGGTGGAGCGGCTACATCGTTCTCGCCCTCATCGTGATGTCGGTGACGGTGGTGGCGGCCTTCCGCTGGGTGGATCCGCCCACCAGCGCGTTCATCGAGCAACATCGAGTGGCCGTCCTCCGGGCCGACCAGCCTGAGCGCGGTCCGCGGCAGCGATGGGTGGGTCTCGACGACATCCACCCGGCCGTGCCGCTTGCCGTCGTCGCGTCGGAGGACCAGCGGTTCCCGTGTCACCATGGCCTCGACTTCGACGCGATCAGCGATGCGCTCGAAGAGCGCCGTGAGAGCGGTCGTCTGCGCGGCGCGAGCACCATCAGTCAGCAGGTGGCCAAGAACCTGTTCCTGTGGCCAGGCCGGAGCTTCGTTCGGAAGGGCCTCGAGGGCTACCTGACTGTGCTGATCGAGCTCGCGTGGAGCAAGGAGCGGATTCTCGAGGTGTACCTGAATGTGGCGGAGTTTGGTGACGGCGTGTATGGTGTGGCGGTGGCGGCTGACGAGTTCTTTGCGCGGACGCCCGCCGAACTGGAGCCGGCCCAGGCAGCCCTGCTGGCCGCCGTGCTCCCGAGTCCGAAACGGCTCGACGCCACCGAGCCGTCCGACTATCTGCGCGATCGCCAGGCCTGGATCCTCGGGCAGATGACCGGTCTCGGCGACGATTACCTCGACGGTCTCTGAGTTCGGCCCGAGGCTGGCGTCGCGCCGGTCACCGCGCTCACGACGAACACGAGCGAAAGCACGCCCGCCGCCAGCGTGAACGTGGCTTCGGGCCGCGTCAGCGAGCGGCGAGCCAGCGCCAGGAATACGGCGCCGATCACCAGGCTTGCCACTTTGGTCCGGAGCTCCGGATGAGGGTTGACCGGGGTGAAGGGCAGCACCCAGTGGATGAACACCAGAAGGTAGAGCCCCGCTCGTGACCAGCCGGTATCGCTCTTTCGTGAGCACGGTCTCGCTCACGTTGGCGCCCAGGTTCGACAGTACCCAATGCACGGCCGGGACGGCCGAGAGTCCGGCCGCCACGCCAGCCCACCGAAGCCAGCCAGGCGCCTCGAACGTCGCCCAAGCCATCGCTTCCGGGGCCGAGAGATAGACGAGCACCCCGCCGAACAGGGGTAGCGCGACGAAGGCCCGACCCGCCTTGAGCGCGCCTGGTTCGCGGCCGCGGGGAATCGTCCCGCTGCTACGACGGGCGCGACGTCGGTGATAGCCAGACACGGAGATGGCTCCGACCAGCGCGATGAGCGCGAAGACCCGGAACATCTTTGGCAGCCTGGATGGGTCAGTGCAGGAAGCAACGGGTGCCGGTCTCGACCACCGTGACACCCATCTCGCCCGCTGCCTCCCGCACCGACTCGTCTCGCAGAGAACCGCCGGCGTGGGCCACGTAGCTCACCCCGGTCAGCGCGGCCCGGTCGACGTTGTCCCGGAACGGGATGAACGCGTCCGAGCTCATGCACAGTTCGTCGAACGAGGCGAACCACTCTCGCTTCTCGTCCGCGGTGAGCGGCTCTGGCGTATAGCCGAGGGTCGTGACCAGGTTCGCGCGCTCCGGGTCGGACAGATCGTGCCAGTGCACGTACTGGTCGACCGCATTCGTGCGCTCGGGTCGACCCACCCCGTCGGGAAAGCGCAGCGCCAGTACCTTCGGGTGCGTCTGGAGCATCCACTTCTCGGCCTTCGCGCAGGCGATACGGGTGCAGTGGATGCGCGACTGCTGTCCGGCTCCCATGCCGATCACCTGTCCTCCGGCGGCTACCGAGACCGAGTTCGACTGGGTGTACTTCAACGCGGTCGTCGCTACCACCATCGTTTCCTCGACCCAGGGCGGAAGTGTTGGCCCGCCGCGAAACATTTCTGGCGTGATGGGAAGCGCGTTGCGGTCCTGCTGCAGTCTGAGGCCGAAGATCTCGCGCGCTTCGAGCGGGCCGGGCTCGAAGTCCGGATCGATCTGGAGGATCAGGTAGCCGCCTCGTCTCTTAGACTTGAGCAGTTCGAGCGCATCCGGGTCGTAGCCCGGGGCGGCGATAAGGTCTGATACCTCGCCTTTGAGAATCTCAGCCAACTCGAGGTCGACGGTGGCGCTGACGACCGCAGCGTCGCCGAACGAGCTGACCCGATCGGCCCCACGGGCTCGCACATAGGCCGAGGCTACTGCCGAGCGGGGGGGCGCATCGAGAAACTGGGCCTGTGCGAACGCTTCGGATACCTCACCCTCGATGGCCGCGCCGGCCGGGCTGACATGCTTGAACGAGGCGGCCGCCACCTTGCCCAGGCTCGCCTGGAGTTCCCTGACCAGAGGCCACGCGGTGAGCGCGTCCATGATGTTGATGTAACTCGGTGTGCCGTTGAGCACCTGCACGGGCAGGGGGCCGGCGTTCGAGCTGAGCTGGGCGTTGCCTTGATGGGGATTGCAACCGTACTTGAGCGTGAGATCGGCCATAGAACTAGCGTTGTACCTCGTATTGCAGACGCACCACGCCGTCTGCATAGGTCTGGGAATGGCGAAGGTTCAGTTGGATGTCCCGGTGTCGCGGCGCCACCAGAGGGATTCCTTCGCCGATGAGAACGGGGATGACATGGATGTCGAACTCGTCGAGGTGTCCGGCGTCGAGGAACGAGGCGATCAGACCGGCGCCCCCCATCATCCAGATGCGCTTTCCCGGCTTCGCACGCAGTCGCTCGACAAATGGTTCCAACGGCTCG
>CAJWMX010000373.1 GCA_913043805.1 uncultured Acidobacteriota bacterium
CAGGACGGTCGGCACCCCCGATACCGGCTCGGGATCCAGTACGCCGTCTCGAAGCATCCGCAAACGGCCGGCCCGCTCCGTGATCAGCATGTCCCCATCCGGGAGGAACGCCATTCCCCAGGGGTGGGACAGATCGCGGGCCACGGTCACGACGCGCACCCCGGCGATCTCATGCGTGTTGATCATCGTCGCGTCGGGCACCGGGTCGCGGGGCAAACCGGGTGGCCGGTCGTCGTCCCGCTGGCGCTGCTGGGCGACGAGGGCGGTCGCCAGAGCCAGGGAGGCCACCACCACCATCCAGAAGACGGGTCGGCGCGACGTCACTCGAGTACGACTCATGCCCACCTCCTTCGAGTGTCCCGAATCCAGTCGTGAACGTGCGGGCTGCCCCCATTCTACAGAACTCGACCCACGCCCGGGACAGTAGGATCGAGGGGTCGTGGACAGCTGGCTCGTCGTCCTGCCTCCGACTCTGGCGATCGGTCTCGCCATCGCCACCCGTCGCGCCCTCGGCGCCCTGCTGGCGGGGGTGTGGGCCGGCTGGGTCATCGCCACCGGGGAACTGGCCGGCGGCACCGTCACGGCGGTGGGTCAACTCGTTGCGGTGTTCAGCGACCCGGGGCAGACCCGCGTGGTCCTCTTTACCCTGCTCATGGGCACCTTTCTCACGATTGTCGACCGGGGCGGCGGCATCTCGGGGTTCCTCGCCTGGCTCGAGCGATGGCCCTGGACGGGTACTCGACGCGGCGCCGAGTTGCTCGCGGCCGGGCTAGGCCTGGGCGTCTTCGTGGAGTCCACCATCACGTGTCTGGTCGTCGGGTCGGTGGGCCGTCCGATGTTCGACCGACTGGGCATCGCCCGAGAGAAGCTGGCCTACATCTGTGACTCCACCTCGGCGCCGGTCTGCATGCTGATTCCGTTCAACAGCTGGGGCGCCCTCATTCTCGGTCTGCTCGCGGCCCAGTCCGTCCCGGGCACTCAGCCGATGGCGCTCTTTTTGGCTGCCGTCCCGTTGAACTTCTACGCTCTGCTCACCCTGCTCCTGGTCTTCACGGTGGCGGTAACCGGGCGAGACCTGGGCCCCATGCGACGCGCGGCGGCACGCGACGCGGATGGCCGGGTGACGACGGCGACGGCCAGCGACGATGCGCGCGCCTCGGGTCAGACGCCCACCCCGGGCCCGGCACGCCTTCTGGTCTTGCCGCTCATCACCATGGTCGCGACGGTGTTCGCCGGACTCGCCATGACCGGACGGGCTGGCGTCCAGGCGGCGCAGGTGGCCGACCCGCGGCTGGTCGATTACCTGAACGCCGCCTCCGGTTCCACCGCCGTGCTGTGGGGTGTCATGGTCGCGCTGGCCTTGGCAGGGATCCTCGCCGCGACCGCGAACAGGACACCGGGGCTGGTCGCCCTGGCATTCGAAGGCGCCGGATCCATGCTTCCGATCGCCTCGCTACTGGTGCTGGCGTTCGCCATCGGCGATGTGTGCGAGATCCTCGGCACCGGTGAGTTCCTGGCCGCACAGGTGGCGCCTCATCTCACGACGGGGGGGGCGGCGCCGGTGGTCTTCCTGACGGCCGGGGTCATCGCCTTCTCCACCGGCACGAGCTGGGGCACCTTCGCCATCATGATCCCGCTGGCGGTGCCGCTCGCTCTGACGATGACGGCGAGCGGCGACGCGGTCTCGGTACCGCTGCTGGTAGGCGCCGTGCTGGGCGGCGGGGTGTTCGGCGACCACTGCTCTCCTATCAGCGACACCTCGCTCATCTCGTCGATGGCGGCCGGGTGCGACCACATCGACCACGTTCGCACGCAACTCCCCTACGCGCTGCT
The DNA here is from genome assembly GCA_913043805.1 of uncultured Acidobacteriota bacterium. Classification (GTDB taxonomy): domain Bacteria; phylum Acidobacteriota; class Vicinamibacteria; order Vicinamibacterales; family UBA8438; genus UBA2994. The sequence goes on from CAJWMX010000373.1 coordinate 1,834, forward strand.
GGCAGCGGGGGGAACCGTAGCCCTGTATCTGGTGGTGGGACGGATGGGGAGCGCCTAGCTAGAGATCGCGCCGATCACGTAGCCCCCGGAACGTTCGTCGAGGTCGAGCTCGATCTGCCCGCGGCTCTGAGCCTCTTCGAGCAGCTCATTGAACGAACCGAACCCGTACGACCCTTCGCTGAAACCGGGTCGGCGGCGCTTCAGCGTCTGCTTGATCATCGAGCCCCACAGCTTGGCCCGATCACCACGTTCCGCATAGAGCCCCTCGGCCGTCTGGATGACCAGGTCGATCGCCTCCTGCGCCCGGTCTTCCGCCTGGGGGGTCTCGGTCGAGGGCGTCTTCTTCTCGCTCTTCGTCTTCCCGCGTCCGCGTCCCCGTTGCCGACGACGCACCGGTTGACGCTCGGCGACGAGATCGTCGTAGAAGATGAACTCATCGCAGTTACTGACGAGCAGATCAGATGTCGACTGCTTGACGCCGACGCCGATCACGGACTTGGCGTTCTCCCGGAGCTTGCTGACCAGCGGGGAGAAATCGGAGTCACCCGACACGATGACGAACGTGTCGATGTGCTCTTTGGTGTAACAGAGGTCGAGCGCATCGACGACCATCCGGATGTCGGCCGAGTTCTTGCCCGACTGACGCGCGTGCGGAATCTCGATCAGCTCGAAGGCCGCCTCGTGCATCGTCTTCTTGAACTGCTTGTAGCGCTCCCAGTCGCAATAGGCCTTCTTGGCCACGATACTCCCTTTGAGCAAGAGCCGCTCGACCACCGGCCCGATGTCGAAGCTCGTCAGCTTGGCATCGCGAACACCGAGCGCGATGTTCTCGAAGTCGCAGAACACAGCGAGGTTTCCGTCACCGTTCATCAAGTCGTCTCCCGGTCCGGAGTGCGCGCGGCGGCTCCCGCATCACGCAGCGGCCAGCCGCGCCTGCAGGCGGCTCACGACCTCGGTGGTGAAGTCGGTGGTACCCAGTTGCCCCCCGATGTCAGCGGTGCTGACGCCCTCGGCGATACAGGCGAGCAGCGACAGACGGAGCGCGTGTCCGAGGTCATAGCGGTCGACGTGGTCCAGCAGCATGCCAAACGCCAGCAGAGCGGCCGAAGGGTTGCATTTACCTTGTCCCGCGATGTCCGGCGCCGTCCCACCGGCCGGGTCGAACATCGCCACCCGCGGTCGACCGTCCTCCTCGAAGCTGTAGGAGCCGCTGGCGCCGATGCCTAGGCTGCCCACGAGCCCGCACGCCATGTCGGAGAGGAAGTCTCCGTATTCGTTCAGGCACAACACGATGCCGAAATCACTCGGCTTCAGGATGATCTTGGCCAGCAGCGCATCGAACAACTCGACTCGGTGCTCGATGTCGGGATGTCCCTGCCCCACCTCTCGAGCGACCTCTTCGAAGAACCCGTCGGTCACCCGCTGAATGGTGTGCTTGGACGAGGAGGTTACCGAGAGTTCCTTCTTGCGCGCCAGCTCGAAGGCAAAACGCGCCGCCTGTTCACAGGGGATGCGTTCCACGATCCGGAGCGAGACCGCGGCGTCGCGGCCAATGCGGCGTCCCGGGTCTTCGTAGGTCCCCCCGGTGGCCACCCGCACGATATGGAGGAAGACCTCCTCTTTGAAGTTGGACTTGATGCCGTCGATCGAGATCACCGGACGGTGGATGACGCTGAACTCCAGACGCCGGCGCAACACGGCGTTGGGCGACTCCGTCTCGGTGACCGTCGGATACTTGAGCGCGAGTCGTGAGCCGCTCATCCTGGCCACGGCCTCATCGAACAACTCGGATCCGCGCGTGCGGCGACTCTCGAGAGACAGATCCACCGGCACGAACTTCAGATCCAGTGGCAGCACGTCGGCCACCGCGTGCACGCTCTCCCTGAGCTCGGGTCCAATTCCGTCTCCGAGCAACTCCGTTATCTCCAGCGACGCCATCAGGATTCCATCCGAGACACAAGGGGGCAGGTTCCCGTCGACAGTGCGACCGGGACGCGTGCAGGCAGGATATCAGAAGGCCGGGTGGGCGAGGCGCTACTGGACCGGCTCGGTCCCGGGCGGGACGCCGAACTGCGTCACCGGGACCGGCACCCTCGCGCTGTAGATCGTTCCGCCCTGATCGGTCCCGAAA
>CAJWMX010000374.1 GCA_913043805.1 uncultured Acidobacteriota bacterium
CTACGAGCCCAAGCGGACCAACAAGGCGATCGAGCTTCTCGAGGCCGACCAGCCGATCTACTACACGCAGGTCAACGGCGGCGGCTACGAGGAAGGCAAGGCGCTGGCCCAGACCTGGGCCGACTACATCACCTACAACCTCGAGCACAGCCCGTTCGACATGAGCGATCTCCGGGGCTTCATGCAGGGATTGGTCGATGGCGGGCCGACCAAAAGCGGCCACCGTACCCCGACAGTGATCGCCGTGCTGCCTTTTGGTGGCATCAACGAGACGGTGATGTGGGGTAACTACTGGATGGTCGAGCACCTGCTCGGGTCTGGCGTCCACGGGGTCTTGCTGGCGCACGCCAACTCGCCCGAAGTGGCCAAGATCATGGTGCAGGCCGCGCGCTATCCGCATGCGCCGACGGCAGAGGGCATTGGCGAGGGGCTGCGCGGGAACGGCGGTCAGGGGTTCGCTGCCCGGATCTGGGGCGTGTCGAACACCGAGTACCAGCGGATGGCGGACGTCTGGCCCTACAACCCTGACGGCGAGATCCTGCTGGGCCTGAAGATCGAGAATCGTCATGCTCTTGAGAACGCCGAGGCGAGCGTGGCGGTGCCCGGCATCGGCTTCGCCGAGTGGGGACCCGGCGACATGAGTCTGTCCTACAACGTGAGCCGAGGCGGGAGCGTGACGCCGCAGGTGCTGCAGGACGCCCGGGCTCGGGTCTTCGCTGCCACCAAGGCGGCCGGCATTCCGTTCCTCAACGGCATGAACGCCGAGAACATCGTCGAGATGATCGACGAGGGCGTCCGCATCGGCTCGAACCCCGGCGCGGAGGTTGCTCACATCGGACGTCGCCACACTGACCGGCAGATGCCCTGGTAGCTTGCGTTCGTCTGTGACATGTCTCACCCTCTGGGGAGCCTGCCGCCTCCCCAGAGGGTGAGCATTTGTTCGGTCCGTTTCGTCGCTCTGTTCCCCGGCTGAGTCTCGTCGTCACGTTGAGCGCCTGTGGCGCTCTGGCCGTGCTGCGTGCCGCCCCCATCGGCGTCGAGCTGACGGAGGTGATGGCCGGCGCCAACGGCGACGCCAGGGTTCAGTTTCTGGTCGTGCGACAGTTGTCGGATGGTCAGAACAGCTGGGGGCCGCAGCCGGGCGACACCCATGCTCGGGCACAGCTCGCGTTCTTCGATGTCGCGGGGCGAGAAACCGGTCGCTTTACCTTTCTCGCGGACCCGCCGACCGGCGGCACCCGCCATACGCTGATCGCGACAAGCGCATTCGCCGCACTGCCGGGCGCGCCGACGCCGGACGTTCTCATCCCGCCACCTGGCCTGCAACGCTTTGTGCCGCATCAGATCGGCGCGAGGGTGGGTCGCGTCGAACGGCGCTGGCACCCGCTTGAGGGCCTGCCCCACCACGTCGAGTTTCCGCCCACGCGACAGTCGGCCGAGCGCGGCTGCCAGCGCCGCGCCCGTCTTCTCGTCGTCGATCAGCTGTCGCCACCGGTCGAGGGAGGTGAACGTCGATCCGGTGGCAAACCCGATGCTCGCTTCGCTCACGCGGACGAGGAGGGTCGGCGCCCTCCCAGAAGCGGAGCAGCACGTGATCCTTGTACGGCGGCTTGTCCCGGGCGAAACGGACGTCGTTGTTGATCGGCGCAATGGAGCCATTGGTTCGCGGCTGGGCGACGATGTCGGGTGACAGGTCGCGAGCCAGTGCGTCGCCCAGCGCGTTGACCAGTTGCTTGGTCGGGACGACGATCTCGGCCTGGTAGCGGTCCCGATGCCGGTCGAACCAGGCGCCGTCGTGGGCGCCGATCTCGGAGAGCAGACGAAGCCCGTCCGGACTATAGCCCTGGAAACTCATCGTCGGCGTCCTTGGCCTACTCGGCGAGGGAGAAAGGAACCGAGGCCATCGTGTCGTCCCAGAACATCGCCAGGCGTCCCCCGGTCTCGGTCACGTCGAGAAACTGCCAGGACAGCTGGTCGAACGTCCATGGCGGGGTCTCGACCTCCATCGGCATCCGGAGTAGGTCCCGCTCGTCGGTATAGCCGTAGGCGCCCCACAACGCGTCCAGATTCCCCTCGTCGTAGGTGGTCTGGGCCGGCCAGGACGAGATGATGAGCTCCCAGGGGGAGGCGGCCAGGTCGATGAATAGGGTATAGGTGCCCGATTCAAGTCTGGTGTCGCCCAGCAAGAGCGGCACATCGGTGATGAACTGCGTCGTGTGATTCGCGCCGGCTCGCCAGACCTCGGCCCCGTCGTTCAGCGCCTCACGATAGTCATCCAGCCCGAAGATGTCTCGGCCTCGGGTCAAGGGGCGCCCATAGCGCACCTCGAGCCACTTGTCGTTGACGAAGCCACGAACCGGGTCGAAGTAGCTGCCACCGATCTGCGTGGCGGAGCGGCCGGCCGGACTCATGATCCGTCTTTCCTGCGCCGAGGCGGGTGCCTCGGAGAGGGCCGAGACGAGCAGGAACAGGGGGAGCAGGGTGGTCACACCGTAGCTGGTGGGTCGATGGAGCATCACCGGCGCAGTGTAGCTCGATTCACAGCTATAATCAAAATACACTTCGCTCTATTCAGCAAGACCGCGATATGAATCAATATATAAGTTAAAAATGCATAATTAGTGATATTCTTACACGCACAGAACCCCATCAATGACCATCAATGTGGTAGCCATGTGGTAACCAACATGGCCACATTCCGAGGTGACCACACGCGGGGGACCCCGTGCCGACGCTGACCCAGACAGCCGTCACGAGACTACAGCCCAGGCAGAAGCGCTATGTGGAGTGGGATCCTACTCGCCCTGGATTCGGGGTGCGAGTCAGTACGGCGGGAAGAAAGACGTATGTTGTGAAGTATCGGCACCCCCCGGGACGGGATGGCGTGCAACGGGTTGTGAGCCTGGGGCCGGCCACGGCGCTTACGTTGGCCGACGCTCGCGCCCAGGCCCGAGCGATCCTGGGCGACGTAGCGAAGGGGCAAGACCCACTCGTCGGCCGAGATGCCCAACGCGAAGCCCCCACGGTACGGAAGGCCGTCTCCGAGTTTCTCGAAGCTATCCAGCAGCGCACATGGCGCGCCGACCGGGGGGCACTGAGCCGGAACACGGTCCGAAGTTACCGGGCCGCCCTTGAACACCACTTCTGCGCCAAGTACGGCAGCCGACGTATCGCTGACATCACCGCAGTCGACATGGAGCAACTGCATCGAGACCTGCGTGAGGCCACCCCCATGCAGGCGAACCAAACGCTGGCAGCTATCTCGAGCCTGATGCGCTGGGCCGAGCGCCCGCGACTGGACGGCCGGCCCGCGTACCGCCCGAGACACTCCAACCCCTGCCACGACGTGACGCGCGTCCCTCAGCGTCCGCGGACACGCTATCTCACCACCGATGAGCGGGAGGCAATCTATGGGGCAATGGATAAGTTGGAGGCGGAAGGCACCCTAGAGCCGCCGCAACGCACCATGATCCTGCTGGCGATGTATACCGGAGCGCGTATCGGGGAGATCACGTCACTCCGTTGGGACGAGATCGACCTTGAGGCCGGCAAGGTCCATCTCGCTGACTCCAAGACCGGCGCGAAAACGATCTTTCTGAACGCCTCGGCCGTAGAACTCCTCCGCGACTGGCCGCACGAGTCGGGATCCCCCTTCGTGTTCCCGGCCAGTCGTGACCGCAGCACCACTGGACACCGGTGCCAGCCGAGCAAGGCGTGGCGAGCCATTCGGGAGCGAGCGCAGATCCCGGACGTCCGCCTGCATGACCTCCGGCACTCCTTCGCGAGCGAGTTGGTGAGCAGCGGCCATCCGCTCACGGTCATCGGGGCGCTGCTCGGCCACCGCCAGCCCAGTACGACCGCACGCTACGCTCATCTGTACGACGACACCCTCCACGCGGCTGCGGCCTCAGTCGGCCAGGCGATCGCCAAGAAGACACGACCGTCGTAGTCT
>CAJWMX010000375.1 GCA_913043805.1 uncultured Acidobacteriota bacterium
TCCAGGTTCACAGGGTCCGGGAAGTGATAGAGGCGCACCGAGATGCCCTCGCTGACGAGCGCGACGGCTTCCCGGGTCTTCTCCGGAGTGATCAGATTCAGGGTGCCCCGGTCGTCGTCAGGCCCCCAGCGCCCCCAGTTGCTCTGCTCCTCGAACCACTCGAGCATTTGCTCGTGCGTCACCAGACGCTCGGGCAGCTGGGTTGACGGGTCCAGCTGAGGCTGGCTGTCCTGCTGTGCCTTCACAACCGCATCCGGCAGGACCACGCCGCCGGAGCCGAACATCAGCACACCCACGCCAGCCAGCAGAGCGCCACGCAATATCGAATTGGTCATGTCAGTACCCCTCGAGAATCGGAAGTGCTTCGTCGGTCGGTTCCGCCTGCACACCCAGCGCGTTGGCCGTCATCGACGCCAGGCGGGACCGTGCCACCACCACGGCAATGCTCATCAACTGGTGCGTGTCGTAGTGCTCGGCAAGATCGTCCCAGGTGGAGTCGGATATGGCGGCGTCGCGATACATCTCGTTCGCCGCTTCGATCAGGGCACGCTCCCTGGGGCTCCACCCCGGCGCGTCAGCCCCCTGCGCAATCCGGACCGGGTCCAGACCAAGGCGGCGCGCACGCCCGACTCGCTCGGCCCAGTGAGAGGCCGCCCGGGTGTTCCACGCGGTGCGAAGCATCAGCAACTCGCGGTCCTGGGAAGTAAGTGACGCTCCTTCATGACCGGGAACCTGAGCCTCGCTCGACTGCCAGCGGTCCGCCAGCGCCGGATGCCGGCGAAGTGTGCGGATGAGCGGCGCCCCGTCGCTGTCGGCCGGAGCGACCCGTGGCGTCGTCGCCGGGAGGGTCGGTGCGGCCGCGTCGAGCCAGTAGGCGACCGTCGTCCTGGGCATCGGCAACGAAGCGCGATCGGCGTCCGGCTGCACGCCAATCGTGTTGAACAGGACCGCGTGCGCGGTGATCGTGGCGATGGTCACCACGGCATCGACCAGGCTGGCTTGGTCGTAAGGTCCCGACAGGCCCTGCCAGGTCTCGTCGGTCACCGCTGAGTTTCGATACAGCTCGTCGGCCAGGCCGATGAGCTCGGCCTCGACGCCCTCCCACCCGTCCGCGGGCCCGGCCGCGACCCGCAGCACATCATCCGGGTCCAGACCGGCCTCGGCAGCTCGGCTCGTCTGGCTGGCCCACAGGCTGGTGTTCTGGGTCAACCAGGCCGTCCGTAGGACGAGCAGCGCGCGGTGGCGCGGCGACAGCGACGACTCGTCGGCCGCGTAGGTGAGGAGCGGGAACACCTGTTCGGCCATACCGGGAGCGCGAAGCAGCGTGTGCAGCGCGGCCTCTGGAGCGCCCCGAGCGCCGTATCGCTCGACCACCGCTCGCTGGGCCGGGCTCCACTCCTCTTCCGGCAAGGGCGAGATCCGAAACGGCGTCCAGGCCGGCATCGTTAGAATGTTGCCAGGCGGGTCGGTGACCGCCAGAGCCGGCTCGATCCGGAAAAGGATCGCGTCATCCTCCTCAGTCAACAGATACAGCAGCCCGTCCGGTCCCTGGGTGACGTCACGGATCCGCTGTTTGAGATCGGTGAGCAACCACTCCCGGCGCACCTCCTGCCCGAGGCGATTGAAGACCACTCGCTCGAGGTGTCCCGTCCGCTGCATCCGCCCGACCATCATCGAGCCCACGAACAGGCTGCCCTGCCATTTCGGGAAGTGCGTGCCGGTATAGAAAGTCAACCCCGAGGGGCCGATCGACGGCCACCACAACAACTCCGGGTCGGTGAACTCCGACAGGCTTGGAGCGTCGGTGAGCCGGGAACCGCCGTAGTCGCGGCTGTAGGTGGCCATCGGCCACCCGTAATTGCCTCCCGGCTCGATGATGTTGGCTTCGTCCCCGCCCTGAACCCCATGTTCGGTCGCCCACAGCTGGCCGGTGTCAGGATGATGGGCGAGACCGATCTGGTTGCGGTGACCGAGCGAGTAGATCTCCGGCAGGTAGCCGGTGCGGCCGACAAACGGGTTGTCCTCTGGGGCAGTACCGTCGTCGTTCAGGCGAAGCAACTTGCCGAAGTGAGTGCCGGGGTCCTGCGCGGCGTCCCGACCAACGCGGCGGCATCCATCGGGAGGCGCCGCGACGCCATAGGAGAACATCGCCCCACCCACCGTCATGAAGAGGGTACCGTCCGGGGCCCAGTGGATACGAGACGCCGCCACGCCGCCTTCCCAGCCCTCGGCGACGAAGATATCGGCAACATCCCGCAGCTCCCCGTCGGCGAGCCGACCACGCGCCAGCGCGATGGTCGCGCCCGCCTGGCCTCCGCAGGTCTGCGGCTTCGAGTAGCTCAAATAGACCAGGCTGTCATCCTCGGGGTGGACGGCCACATCCATCAGACCGGCTGGTCGAGTGGCGATGAACACCTCGGGGACACCCGGGATCTCCGGATCCAGCAACTGGCCGTTTCGAATGATCCGCAGCGCGCCGCGATCGCGCTCGGTGACAAGGATGTCGCCGTTGTCCCGGAACGCCATACCCCACGGATGAGACAGACCGTCAGCGATAGGCACGACCCGAATCCGATACTCGGCGGTATAGAGCGTGACCGGTTCTGTCGGTGCAGGGACCGCCGGAACGATGCTCGGTCCCTGCGCGGCCCCCGCGTCAGCACCCGCGATCAGGGCCACCAGAGCCAGCGTCGGGATTCGACCAGAGGATCTCCTCGGGGGCACGCGAACATGGTATGTCGAGCTCGTGGTTCCGGAGGCTCGAGACGGACTGGGCTCTGCCATGGGGAGGCTCCAAGATCTTCAGTCGTAACGATGCTGAACCGCCCCGGGTTTTCCAGAGCGCTCGTTAGTTGACTCCGGCCACCATGGCTGGGGTCTCGTGCCGCTGATAGTACTGCTCTTCGTACTCGGCCGGTGGTAAGTTAGCGCCTCCTCGTATTAGGATTAGGCCTCATCTACATAGCCGTGAGCGGGAGTCCGAATCATACACTTGGCCCGTTGCCGGCTCTACGCGGCCCAGGGGTCTGTTGCGGAGTACTGAAGCGCCAATGAGTTCCGGTGTTTGTTCTTCAGGGAGGAGATAAGAATGGCAGAACCGACTGGTGAATTCTCGATGAAAATGACAGGGCACTCAGAAGAAGCTATTCAGAGCGGCACTCGATTAACCTCTTACTGGGAAGGCACTGCGACTGGGTTCGGTACGGTGTTTGGAACCTTGACAGTCGATTTGTCCCACGATGACATTGCTGCGACATCTGGAACCTGTCGCTATGTCGCTGTGGCCTATCTTCCAGATGGTGGACGGGACGCGGGTGCCGCTGAGGGGACGTGGACCCAACATGCGGGGCGTAATGCGTGGACATTGCAGCTCACTGGGACCACTGCGAGTGGCCAGAGACTCCGCAGTGAGGGTGAGCTCGATCTCGCCTCCCGAAGTTGGACTGGGAAGAATTTTGACGCCAGCTAGAGGTGAACGAATCGTCTTGTTCGGTCACTTTATTCCCGGCGAAGTTTAACCTTGAGAAGGTGTCAAGTCTTGTCGGTGTAGTAGTTCTTGGTGAAAGTTGTCTGGGGCAACCGACTGGTGCTTACCGTGTAAAGAAAGCTCGGTCACGATGAGGAGGGTAGAGTGGAACGATCTGCTGCATACGCGCTTGATGATCGAAGTATCCAGTGGGCACCGATCGAAGTGCCAGGCTGTGGCGTTCTAGAGAACTTTGAGTTTGCACCTTTAGCCGGAAGTACGAAATTCGAAGTGGTGGATTTTCTCGTTAAGTTTCCACCCAAGAAAGAAGCTAATGGCCAAACCGTAAACCTCATCCACACGCATCGACACTGCGGAACATCAAACCTGTTTGTTGTCGCAGGTGAGCAGCACATTTATGAACCCGACGGCACCCTCCGAGAAGTGCGACGAGTGGGTAGCTATACCGTTTCTCCGCCGGGA
>CAJWMX010000376.1 GCA_913043805.1 uncultured Acidobacteriota bacterium
ACGTCGATTTCCGCTGCCTGGTGCAGAACGTGGTGGCCAATCGGTTGCGGGGACGGGTGCTCCCTGACAACTGCGCTATCTATTCACACACGGGCACGGTGCGGTTTCGCCAGCAGGAGCAGAGCGGCGTTCACCGGGTCAGCGCGAAGGACAAAGACGGTGAGGCGCCGTCGTTCACCTTGGACGACTGGCTCGACCAGCGCGGCATTCGCCCGCGTCAGGTCGACTTCGTTAAGTCCGACGCGCAAGGCTCCGAGGGACATGTCTTCGCCGGCGCCGAAGATCTGCTCCGACTGCGGAGAGCCATCTGGCAGATCGAATACTGGCCGAAGGGGCTCCACGCGCTCGGAACGTCCGAAGCGGAGCTGCAGGACCAGCTCCGCGAGTGGTTTACGGACTTCGTGTTGCTGGGGAGGCGGGGGGACGGGAACGAAGACCCGGTCGCCCATCCCATCGTGGCGCTCACCGACACCATCGAGGAGCTCGCGCTCGGACCGCGCGGGTTCACGAACCTGCTGCTCTATCCCACCAGTCGCGCCGCCATCCGGGGCGGCGCGTCGAGCTGACCTCGGCTATGGCAAGGCGAACACGAAGATGGCGCCGCTCGATTGCGGCGTGCGCTCTTCCAGCAGCGCCGCCGGGATCAGGGTGGCCCAGCTGGAGCCGATCGAGATGCCGGTCCCGATCGCGACATACTGGGTGCCGTCCTCCTCATAGGAGATCGGGAAGCCGTTGGTCATCTGCGGCAGCCGCGTTTGCCACAACTCGTTGCCGGTGTCGGCGTCATAGGCCATCACGTAGCGGTCCCAGTCGCCCGCGAACACCACGCCGCCGGCGGTCGCCAGCGCGGCGGTATTGATCGGCGTGCGCCGTCGCTGGCTCCACCGGGTCTCACCGGTGCGCATGTCCACCGACGCCAGCTCGCCGATGTGGTCCGGGCTTCTGGGGTGGAAGTGGTACTCCTTGTCGCGGACGCCGCCGGTGCCGCCGCCACCCGGCCGCTGCTCGACCGGGAGGAACGCCGCGGTCTCGCAGTTGAGATTCAGCGGCACGTAGAACGCTTCGAGACCGGGGTGGAACGACATCGCCCGCAGGCTCTTGAACCCGCCGGTGCTCGGACAGAAGTAGGTGATGTCGCCGATGGTCTGCACCATGCCCTCGCGGTAGACCGCCTGGCCCGACCGCGGGTCGATGTCGAAGAGGTTCTGATAGCCCAGGTCCGACGCGTTCACGAGCTCACCCGTTGTCCGGTCGTTCTCCCACAGAATCGCCAGCTTGCCCATCGTGAACACCGACTGCCGTCCGTCGTAGTCGACCAGGACCCGCTCGAACGTCTCGTCCATGTCGTGGCTGTCCCCGGGGATGTGCTGGAAATACCACTCCAGCTCGCCGGTGGCCGGGTTCAGCGCCAGGGTCGAGTTCGTGTAGAGCGCATCGCCGTCGGTGCCGCGCTGGGCGCGCGCCCACGGTTTGGCCTGGGCCGTGCCCCAGTAGATGAGGCCGGTGTCGGCGTCGAAGCTGCCGGGAATCCAGGCGTCACCACCGGCCCGGAACATCGTGGGCAGATCGCTCCAGGTGTCTCCGCCTCGTTCGCCAGGCAGCGCGACGGTCGACGTGCGCCACAGCTCCCGTCCGGTTTGTCCATCCAGGCCGACGATGTAGCAGGTCTCCTCGCGATACCGGCCGCATCCGGTCAGTCCGGTCACGATCGTGCCGTTGGCCACGATCGGTCCGCTGGTGAAGGTGTAGCCGGGCGCCGTCCCGACCTCGGTCTTCCAGCGCTCTTCGCCGGTATTGGCGTCGATGCCCACCATGTGCGCGTCGACCGTGTTCAACAGGATCAGGTCTTCGTAGATCGCCAGGCTGCGCATCTGGGCGCCGGCGCGTCGCTGCGCGTCCAGCTCGTAGCGATACTCCCAGAGCAGATCTCCATTGGCCCCGTCGAGCGCGTGGACGATGTTGCCGGGGTTGGCGACGAACATCATGCCGTCTCGCACGATCGGCGTGGTCTGAGAGACGCCGGACTCGAGGCCCCAGGACCAGGCCAGCCGTAGCTCGCCGACGTTGTCGGCCGTGATCTCGTCGAGCGGGCTGTAGCCTTGACCGTCCAGCGTCCGCCGCCAGCTCAGCCAGTCGCCGTCCTCAGGGTTCTGGAGTACGGCATCGGTCACCGGGCGGACGCCGCCGGGCTGGGCCTCCGCTGGTGCGGTCAGGGCCGAGAGGAGGAGCGCCGCGAGTGCTACACGCTGTGTCATCGGGATGCCTCTTTCGAACGCACGACGCCCGAGCCGGGCGCCGTCAGAAACGCTGTCGAACCGGAAGACTATAGCCGACGGGCTATCGGGGCGCCGAGTCCAGCGTGTACCAGTAGGCCCAGGCCACCAGGAGCGCCTGCATCGGGAAACGGAGCAACAGGAACGTGACCGACATGTCAGGGAAGAGCTGGCTGTTGAGCAGCATGTGCACATGGACCGGCAGGAACGCGACGAGCATGGCTATGATGGTCCAGGCCGCGACGCACCTGGTTCTCGGCCAGAGGACCAGGACGCCCAGCGCGACCTCCACCATGCCGCTCAGCGCTACCAGAAACCCGTGGGCCGGCATGTCGGGCGGCATCATCACGATGTAGAAGTCAGGGTTGGCGAAGTGGTTGACGCCGCCGCCGATGTAGAACAGCGCCATGAGGCCGAGCAGCCCGATTTTGACCGTTGCCATAGTGGTCCAGGATAGCCCCTATCTCACGACCGACCGGCCGGGGACCGCCGGGAACCGCTCGTCCGGCCAAGGCGACCGCTGAACAGAAACGGGTGGTGGGCCAGCCTCGGGTCACCGACGATCACGCTCAGGAGGGATCTCATGAAGCGGACGGTCATGCGGTCGGCGGCGTTGCTGGTGGCGTTCTTCGGGCTCTCGGTCGTCGTGGCAGCGCAACAGTTCGGTGGTGGAGCCACCGTGCGGATCCCGGAGGGGAAGACCCGTCAGGGTGACCTGTATGCCGGTGCCGAGTTGATCGAGATCGCTGGACGTCTGGAGGGAGACCTCATTGCCGGTGGGCAGCGTATCCAGGTCACCGGTCCCGTTACCGGTGATATCTTCGCCGGCCGGCTGTTGGCGGCCTGCGCCACCGTCCAGCTCGACGGGGACATCGAAGGTGACGCCCGGACCGGAGGTGGCGAGGTAATCATCACCGGCACGATCGGTGGCGACGCCGTCATCCGGGCCGACCGGTTGACCCTGTCGCCCAGCGCCCAGATCATCGGGCAGCTCGACTATGAATCCCGGACGGCGCTCACGGCGGAAGAGCAGGCGCGGGTCGGCGGCGCGGTCAACTTCGACGAGATCGTCGATGACGAGGAGGAGGATGGTTCCTCGGCCGGCAGCATCCTCTTCTGGGGGTGGCAGATGGGCGCGGCGCTTCTGGCCGGGCTCATCGCGGTGGCGCTGTTCCGGCGCGTGATGCCGCGTGCCGTGACCGCCATCGCCGACAACACGACCGCGGGCGCGCTGCTGGGCTTCGCGGCGTTCCTGATGGTGCCGGCCGGCGCCATCATCATCATGATCACGGTGATCGGCGTGCCGGTCGGCGTGTTGTCGAGCCTGCTGTTCCTGGTGGCGCTGTATGTCGCCAAGCTCCCGATCGCGGCCTGGGCCGGGGAGCAATTGCTGGCCCGGGCGGGGATGGCCGAGGATTCGCCCTATCTGGCCATGGCCCTCGGCGTGGTGGTGCTCTACGTTCTGTTCGCCCTGCCCTACGTCGGATGGTTGATCTGGCTCGGCGCGACTTGGCTGGGGCTTGGCGCGATGGTGCTCGGCGTTCGCGGCAACTGGCAGCCGGAAGAAGCGTAGCCCGCGCACTCGGCAATGACGACGGCATTAGAAACGCACGATCTGCACAGCAGCGGTCATCGAGATGCTGGACACTGTCGTTGGTCGTGACGAGAGAGCCGC
>CAJWMX010000377.1 GCA_913043805.1 uncultured Acidobacteriota bacterium
CGACCCGGAGATGGCCGACCGGACCTACGTCGAGCCGCTGACGACCGAGGTGGCGCGGAAGGTCATCGAGCGGGAGCGCCCCGATGCGCTGCTGCCGACCGTGGGCGGTCAGACCGCGCTCAACCTGGCGGTAGACCTCGAGAAGGAAGGCATCCTCGAGGAGACCGGCGTCAAGCTGATCGGCGCCAACATCGACGCCATCATGGTGGCCGAGGACCGCCTCAAGTTCCGCGAGGCGATGGAGTCGATCGGGATCGAGCAGCCGGTCGGCGAGTATGCCCGCTCGATGGAAGAGGCGCTCGACATCGTCGAACGTCTCGGGTTCCCCTCCATCATCCGTCCGTCGTTCACCCTCGGCGGAGTCGGTGGCGGCATCGCCTACAACATCGAGGAGTTCCGCGAGGTGGTGGCGCGCGGGATCGAGCTCAGTCCCGTCCACGAGATCCTGGTCGAGGAATCGGTCATCGGCTGGAAAGAGTTCGAGTTGGAGGTGATGCGCGACATCGCCGACAACTTCGTGGTCGTCTGCTCGATCGAGAACATCGACCCGATGGGGGTGCACACCGGTGACAGCATCACGGTGGCGCCGGCCCTGACCCTCACCGACAAGGAGTATCAACGGATGCGCGACGCCGGTCGTCGCATCATCCGCCGGGTCGGTGTGGAAACGGGTGGGTCGAACATCCAGTTCGCGATCAATCCGGACGACGGCCGGATGGTGACCATCGAGATGAATCCGCGGGTCTCTCGCTCGTCGGCGCTCGCCTCGAAGGCCACCGGTTTCCCCATTGCCAAGATCGCCGCGAAGCTGGCACTCGGTTATCACCTGGAAGAGATTCCGAACGACATTACCCGTCTGACGCCCGCCTCGTTCGAGCCGACCATCGACTATGTGGTCGTCAAGGTGCCGCGGTGGACCTTCGAGAAGTTCCCGCAAGCCGACCCCACCCTCATGACCCAGATGAAGTCGGTGGGCGAGGCAATGGCGATCGGGCGGACGTTCAAGGAAGCGTTCCTGAAGGGGATCCGGTCGCTCGAGATCGGCAGCGACGCACAGCTCTTCGGCCAGAAGGTGGCCGAGGATGAAGACGACGCGGCGCTCCAGAAACAGCTCGCCGTGCCGACCCACCGGCGGATGTTCGCCGTCTTCCGGGCGCTGGAGCGTGGCTGGAGCGTCGAGCAGATCCACGAGATCACGAACATCGACCCGTGGTTCCTGACCCAGTTCGCCGAGATGGTCGAGTTGCATCGCTCGGCGGGGGTGGTCGGGCTGCGGGAGATGACCCACGAACTGCTCGAGGTGCTCAAACGCGCCGGCTTCGGCAACGAAGAGCTGTCGAGCGCGCTCAACGTCGTTCGGTCGGCCGTCGCCGAGCGGTGCCGCGAGTCCGGTTTGCAGCCGGCCTACAAGCGCATCGACACCTGCGGCGCCGAGTTCGAGTCGTTCACGCCCTACATGTACGGCACCTACGAGCACGA
Source organism: uncultured Acidobacteriota bacterium (assembly GCA_913043805.1). Taxonomy (GTDB): domain Bacteria; phylum Acidobacteriota; class Vicinamibacteria; order Vicinamibacterales; family UBA8438; genus UBA2994. The sequence continues at coordinate 1,480 of CAJWMX010000377.1, forward strand.
GTGCGAGTCGGCGCCGACCGACCGGGCGAAGGTGGTGATTCTCGGCTCTGGCCCCAACCGGATCGGCCAGGGAATCGAGTTTGACTACTGCTGTTGTCACGCGGCCTTCGCCCTGAGCGAAGAAGGCCTCGAGACGGTGATGATCAACTGCAATCCGGAGACTGTCTCGACCGACTATGACTCGGTCGACCGTCTCTACTTCGAGCCGCTCACGCTTGAGGATGTGCTGGCGGTCATCGAGCGCGAGCGTTCCGGCGGCGGGGAGGTGTCCTGCATCGTGCAGTTCGGCGGTCAGACGCCGCTGAAGCTGGCCCTCGGTCTGCAGCGGGCCGGCGTCAACATTCTCGGGACCTCACCGGATTCGATCGACCTGGCTGAGGACCGGAAGCGATTCTCGGCCCTGTTGTGGGAGCTGGGTATTCCGCAGGCCCCAAGCGGCATCGCGACCTCGAAGGAGGAAGCCAGCCAGGTCGCCGGCGAGATCGGATATCCGCTGGTGGTGCGCCCCTCCTATGTGCTGGGCGGACGCGCGATGGCCATCGTGTATGACGGAGCCGCGCTCGACCGCTACATGAGTGGCGCCGTCGACGCCTCGCCGGAGCATCCGGTGTTGATCGACAAGTTCCTCGAGGATGCGTTCGAGCTCGATGTCGACGCGGTGGCCGATGCCACCGGCGCCGTGGTCATCGGCGGCGTCATGGAGCACATCGAGGAAGCCGGCATCCACTCCGGCGACAGCTCCTGTGTGGTGCCGCCGTATCTGGTGGCCGAGCGTCACCTGAACACCATCCGCGACTACATCCGTCGGGTGGCCAGAGCGTTGAAGGTGGTTGGACTCGTGAACGCGCAGTTCGCCATCAAGGACGAAACGGTCTATGTGCTCGAGGTAAACCCACGGGCGTCTCGGACGGTGCCCTATCTTTCCAAGGCCACCGGTGTGCCGCTGGCCAAGGTGGCGGCCCGGGTCATGACGGGCAAGACGCTTGCCGAGCTGGGGTTGGTCGAGGATCTGGAAGTGGCCGGGGTGTTCGTCAAGGCGCCAGTCTTCCCGTTCGTGCGCTTCCCTGGCGTCGACACGATCCTCGGGCCGGAGATGAAGTCGACCGGTGAGGTGATGGGTGGCGCCGCGACCTTTGGCTCGGCCTACGCCAAGGCGCAGCTCTCGGCCGGACAGAAGTTGCCAGACGGCGGCACCGCGTTCGTCAGCGTCAACAATCGTGACAAGGCGAACCTCCTGCCTATCGCCCGTGATCTTGCCGGGCTCGGGTTCTCGCTGCTGGCCACCTCGGGCACCGCCGAGTATCTCAAGGAACACGGGCTCGACGTGGAGCTCGTCTACAAGGTGAACGAGGGGCGGCCCCACATCGGCGATCGCCTCAAGAACCGCGACATCGACCTGGTCATCAACACCCCGCTCGGCCGCGAGTCGTTCTTCGACGACCATACGCTGCGTCGCATTGCCACCGTCCTGCAGGTGCCGTGCGTCACCACCCTCACCGGCGCCGCCGCCGCCGTCAGCGCGATCAAGGCGCTGCGGGAAGAGGCGGTGGAGGTGCGGCCGCTGCAGGAGTATCACGCGGCGGCAGCGCGTAACTGAGCGGCGCATCACCCCGTCGCCGCTCTCAAGGCTTCAGGCTTCGGGCGCTCGAGTCGCTGTGCGCAGGGCTTTCGCCCTGCCGCGCCACCGGCGTACGCAAGTTCTGCGGCTGTCGCCTTGGTTCACTCCACAAACGCGCGTTCGCTGTGACACGAAGCTTGCAGTGACTTCGGCGTGCGCACGCCGGCGTTGCTTGCGGCTGTACCGCTGATTGTCGGGGTCGTGTGTGGCCTCCGGTGGCCTGAGTCCGCGTGGGTCGAGGTCTGTCTGCCGGCGGTCGTAGTCTCGCTGCCGTGGGCCGTCTGGAAGCGTCTTGAACCACCGGTGGTGGGCGTCTTCTTTGCCGCGGCGTTCGGGCTCGTCGGTTACGAGTTGGGCGGAGGTCGGCAGGCTGCGGCGCTCGATGCCTCGCTGCTGTTCTGGTTCGAGCGGCAGTCGGGCGCCGAGGTGGTGCGGGTTGGGCCGGTTGTGGTCGAGGGGCGGCTTCGGGGTGATGCCAGGCCCACGCGGTACGGTGCCTCGCTGGAGCTGGAGGTCGAGCGGGTTGGACAGGCGGCGCGGTCTGAAGACGTCCAGGGCGGGCTTCGTCTGTCGGTGGGCGGCGCCCTGGTCGGGGAGCAGTTGGAGGCGTGGCGGGCTGGGCGCCTGGCGCGTCTGTCGGCGACGCTTCGGCCGTCCGACGCGTTCCTTAACCCGGGACGGCCCGATGAGGCTCGTCGTCGAGCGCTGCGGGGAACGCCGCTGCTGGGGTCGGTCAAGAGCGCGTTGCTCGTCGATGTCCTGTGGCCTGGCGGGGCGCAGGCCGAGGCGGCGGGCGAGACGCGGCGGTGGGTGTGTCGTGAGATCGATCGAGAGGTCGGGCGATATG
>CAJWMX010000378.1 GCA_913043805.1 uncultured Acidobacteriota bacterium
GATCCTGGGTGCCGCACCAGACGTCCAACCGACCGTTCGCGAGCTGCGCCGTGGCCGCCATCGGCTCCATGGTCGCGTGCAACAGATACGGCACGCAGTATTCGGCCGTGATCGTCTGGCCGCCCTGAGCGGGCTCGGCCAGCGGCTGCTCGTCGAGCGCCGCCGCGTGCCAGCCGCGGATGGTCTCGGTGTCGACGTGACCGAGGCCGGCGTCGGTGAATCGGGGCTCCAGGCGGGAAAAGCCGCGGGTCACCACCCACCAGTAGTCCTGCAGGTGCTCGGCGCCGTCGGAGTCGACCACCGTCACCGTGGAACGGCCGTCATCGCCGTGCACCTCGAGGCCGTAGCCCGACGGGGCGGGGCAGGAGAAGGTGGCCCAGTCTTCCTCGACGCTGGATTCGATGGTGGTGCAGGCAGAGCCGGAGAGAGCGGTCTGCACGGACGACACGGGGACCTGCTCCGCCTGCAAGGCGGAGACAAGCAGAAGCAGGGCCGTCAACGCGGGGGCCTTACTGCTCGTTGCCGTCGTCGGTCTCGCGGGCGGCGCGTTCGGTGGCCAGCTCGTCGTATTGCTCGTCGGAGAGGTAGGTGATGCCGATCCAGGCGTGCGACATCTCGTCGACGCCACGGGCGCCAAACACCACCCACTGATCCGGATCGGGGTTGATCCGGTTGGCCGCCGAGTTGTCCCACTTGCCCCGGAGCATCAGCACGGTGCCCTTGGGCAGGAGCGGCTGGGAGTCCTCGTCGTAGACGTAGGCAATCTGCCAGTTGTGGTCGTAGCGGTTGACGTTGCTGAGCAGCTCGCGCCGCCCATCGGGATAGAGCGCCGTCATCGACATCTCGGTCCCGCGCATGTGCATGTGCGGCCGGAAGCTCTGGATGAGCGCCGGCTGCTCCATCACATACTGATCCTCGAGCACGAGGCTGCCATGGGGCGGAATCAAGATGTCACTGGCCCGCAGCCGCTCTCGGTGGGTGCCGTCCACATAGAACTGCTGCTCGCCGGCCGTGATCTTGGTCGGCACCTCGTCTTCCGGATAAAGCCACACGCCGACATCGATCAGGTCGGTCACCTCTTCACCCACCGGGAAGTAGTGGATGTTGAAGCTCACCGTCGACGACCCCGGCGGCAGCACCTTCCCGACCCCTTCGGGCAACACGTCCCACCGCTTGCCAATACCCATGCCGACCAGGCGGACCGCCCGCGGGCGCTCTTCGCCTTCTTCCGTCTCCTTGGCGCGGAGATAGGCATGGCCGTGGTGGGTCACCTTCATGCCGCCGGGAAACGACGGCTTGAACTCGGCGGCACGGATGTAGCGCTCGGTGTCGAACCCCTCGAACTCGATCTCGGGCTCCCACCATTGATCCTGGCCGTTGGCCACGACGGTATAGGGCGTCGACTGGATGATGAAGTCGGGCGGACGGCCCAGCTCCTGCTCGACGGCCCAGCCGTCTGCCGGCGGGAACGTCAACGGCGCGGGCATGTCGGCCGGGTTGCCTTCCAGCGCCCCGCCGTCCACCCAGTTCAGGATCGTGTCTACCTCGTCATCACTCAACGAGATGTCGTTCTTGTAGGCCTGGATCCCCACCGAGCCGTCGAGATGCCACGGTGGCATCAGGCGTCGCTCGACGCGATCTCTGATACTGCGGGCCCAGGGGCGCGCCTCACGATAGGTGAGCAGCGACATCGGCGCGATGCCGGTCGGCTGATGGCAATTCTGGCAAGAGCGCTGGAGGATCGGCGCGACCTCCTTGCTGAAGGTCGGCGTCTCGTCCGCTTCGCCCGGCGCCCCGGCCGCCCCGGTTTGCGCCACTGCCTGGCTGCTCACGCCGAGTCCCAGGGCAAGCACGAGCCCGCCCAGCCGCCGCGCGTTGATGGTTGCCATCGCCATGGATGTCCTCTGTGTCACTGCGTCACTGTAACCGGCAAGTACGCGTTGGTCCAGCAGCACTGGAACTCGAACTCGCGGAGCACGTTGAACGCCAGGAACCGGAGCAGATACTCGCCCGGTTCAGCAAACGTGACCGAGGTCGCCACCCTGGTGCCGCCCTCGGCCGACCAGACGTCTCGTTCGACGCTCGTGATCCGCTCCTCAAACGTGACTTCGCCGGTTCCCTGGTGCTTGAACCACTTGACGTTGATGGGCCGCTCGTCGTCGGCCGCCACTTCGTCACGGCTGATCCAGGCGCCCAGCTCGACCGGCATGCCCGCCTTGGCCTCGACAGCGTCGGCCACGATGCCCCTCGGTCCCCGACCGGACGGCCCGTCCTCGGTCCAGCGCACCAGCGGCGACAGTGTCGTGCGCCCCGGAAAATCCCAGCCGGCCAGCTCGTAGGCCGAGCTCGTCAGGCGTCCAGGCACCGACAGCGTCTGGCCCTTCGAGCGGATGGTCCAGACCACGTCGCGGTCGCCGAAATCGGCCGGCACGGTCACGGTGAACGCGCCGACATGGCGGCGGTCCCGGTCGGGCACCGGCTCGAACCGGGTCGGCTGCATGCCGTGATACTCGGCCGGTTCGATGAAGTTTTCCGCGCCGAGCGGCACCTCGATGACCTCTTCGGTGTTCACGTTGAAGAAGCCGAACGACAGCTCGAACGTCCCGTCTGGATTGCGGAACCAGCCCTCGAAAATCGGCACTACCGGCCCACCCGTGGGCCGCAGCAACTGGACGTCGAACTGGGTCTCGCCCGGATTGGCCACGCGGCGTTCGGAGGCGCGCTGCGCGGCAGCGTCCGACACGGCCAGCGTCACTGACGCCGCGGCGATCACGCCGACGAACATCCGGCGTACTCGGCTCTTCACAACCTTATATTAATGTGACTCAATTGAGACTGGCGTGCCAGACCGACCGAGCAGCGCGAGATACCACCAGACCGTGGTCGCCAGGGTCACGACGAAGAAGCCTCCGACGACCAGCCAGACATAGGCGGGCACCAGAGAGACATCGGCGAAGGTCTCCACCGCAGCTCTGATGTTGACCACGCACCCGTAGGCCGTGACGGCGAGCACCGCCAGCGTCGCACCGAGCGACCCTATGGTCACCCCCGGCTCCCCGGGCCGCCGGCGCGCCGCCGTCCGGAGCGACCAGATCCGGACGCCGATCAGGATCGACAGCGAGATCATCAGGCCGGCGACGAACCACAGCAGCTTCACCCCGAGGCCGGCGAAGTTGCCGAAATGCAACGGATCCATGGTGTGACCCAGCCTGACCCCGAGCGACAGGTCGCCGGCGCGGCTGGCACTCACCACCTCCAGACGCTCAGGATCGATGATGACCCGGTTGGCCACATCGCGTACGAGCCAGGCGTCGGTCTGCCCGACCAGCGTTAGACGTGGTTCGCCGCCAGCGCGTATCGAGACCGTCCGCACGTCGAACCCGGGCACCTGTTGACTGGCCAGGGCGACGGCGCCGGCGAGGTCGCCGGTAAAGCGTGCGCCGCCGGTCGGCGAATCCGCGGGCGCGATGATGCTCTCTCCCACCAGGCCGAGGTCGATGACGATCCGTTCGTAGAAATACCAGACGCCGGTCACCGCAAAAAGCAGTGAGAACGCGGCGGCCCAGAGCCCGGTGGCCCGGTGCAGGGTGGACCAGAACGTACGGGTGCTCCGACTCCGCTGCCGAAAGAGCGCGTCCTTCCAGCGCATCCGGTAGAAGAGCAGCGCCGTCGCCACCGAACCGAAGAGCACCAGGCCGAGCGGGCCCACCACGTAGACCCCGTGGGGCAACGTCCCCCGATAGATGTAGAACTGCTTGTGGAACTCCCGGAAGAAGCGGGCCACGGTGACGTCGCTGACGGTGCCCTGGACCTCCGCCGTCTCCGGGTGCACCAGCACCAGGCGCAACTCGTCCTCATTCACCGCGATCGTGGCCGTCGCCGCCCACCCATCGGCCTTGGGGACCGACAGCGCCAGGATGTCGG
>CAJWMX010000379.1 GCA_913043805.1 uncultured Acidobacteriota bacterium
TTTCCAGCAGGCTGAGGAGGTCCCCGTCGAGCGCGAGCTCAGCGCCGCTCTTCGTCGTGATGGTGCGCATGGCTACCCCCGGAAGGTGTCGAGGGCGCCCTGCTCGTCGGCATGCACCTCGATGAACTGCTGAGCGCCCGTCATCGTCAGCATGGTCTCCACCCGCTTCTGGATCCCGGACAGCTTCAAGGTGCCGCCGGCCGCCGCGGTCTGCTTGTAGAGATCCATCAGACAGCCGATCGACGCGCTGTCGACATAGACCACTGGGGAGAGGTCGATGAGCATCTTCTGCTGGCCGTCCTTGATGAGCGTCGTGACGGCGTCGGCGAACTCGGACAGCAGCGGATACATCAATCGGGTTTCCCCGACGCGCACGATGGCCACGCCGTCGTTGTGATCTGTGGTCAGGTTCATTCCTTCACTCCCCTCATCCCGCACTCGCCTCCTGCTCGGCCATGAGTTTCTTGATCTGACGCGCGAGCTCCTTGCGCCCGCGGTTGATCCGCGACTTCACGGTGCCTTCCGGCAGCTCGAGCTGAGTGGCGATCTCCTGATACGACAGTTCCTTGATGTCGCGGAGCATGACGGCCGTCCGCAGCGTGTCCGGGAGCTGCGCCAGGGCGTGGTGCAGCATCGCGCGGCGGTCGCCCCGTTCCAGGGTGACCAGCGCGTCCGGTTCGTTGGTGGCGGCCGAGACGTCCCCGGCGTCGACGTTCCGGTCGACCAGCTCCCGTTCCTTGCGGACGCTCCGGTAGTGGTCGATGCACAGGTTGCGGCTGACGCTGATCAGCCAGGTCTGGAAGTTGGCACGACGGTCGAAGGTGCCGAGCGCCTTGAAGATCTTCAGGAAGATCTCCTGGGTCAGATCCTCGGCCAGGTCGTGGCGACCCACGAACTTGTAGGCGACGTTGAAGACCTTGCGTCGATACTGCTGGACGATCTGGTCCCAGGCGGCCTGGTCGCCCTGCAGGCACCCGTCGATCAACTGCTCGATCGTTCCCGGAGACTGGGGCGCTGAATTGGCAAGCATGGTCGTAGCGGGCGGGAACCGCGACCCATTTTGCAACCGGCCCGGAACGGAGTCAATCCGCTTCCGGGGTTACAATGCCGGATTCATGCGTGGATTTGACCGGGAAGGTGCGGTCCTGTCGTGTGACGGCATCTCTCTGGCCACCATCGCCGAAGCCGTCGGCACCCCCTGCTACGTCTACAGCGGGACGATGATCCGCGACCGGCTCGAACGCTTGATTGCCGGCTTTGGCGACTATCCCCACGCCGTCCATTACGCCCTCAAAGCCAATTCGAGCCTGGCCGTCCTCCGCGTCGTGCGCGAGGCGGGTGGCCTGGCCGACGCGAACTCCGGGGGAGAGATCGAGGTGGCTCGTCGGGCCGGTTTTGCGCCTGAGGACATCGTGTTCACGGGGGTGGGGAAGACACCAGCCGAGCTGGACCAGGCGGTGGCGCTGGGTGTGAAGGCGATCAACGCCGAGTCGGCGGGCGAGCTCGAGCGGGTGGCCGAGGCGGCCGGTCGGCGCGGCGTGACCGCGCGGGTGGCGCTGCGCGTGAATCCCGACATCGCCGCCGACAGCCATCCCCACATTTCGACCGGTCTCAGTCGGCACAAGTTCGGCGTGCCGCTGGCCGACGCTCGTCAGATTCTGCGGGACGCCGGCGCCCGTCCCGAGCTGCGCGTGGTCGGGCTGCACGTGCACGTCGGCTCGCAGATGCTGGGGCTCGACCCGGTCCGCCTGGCCACCGACAAGGTGCTGGCGCTGACGCGCGAGCTGAGCGATGACGGGATCACGCTCGAGCATCTGGATCTCGGCGGGGGACTGGGCATTCAGTACCACGACGAGGTGGCGCCGTCGCCGACCGACTATGCGGCCGCCCTGGTCGATCTGGTCCGCGAGTCGGGGCTGAGCATCGTCGTCGAGCCGGGACGCGCCGTGGTGGGCGCCGCCGGCGTGCTGGTGGCGTCGGTGGTGGACGTCAAACCCCGCCCCGACGGTAAGTCGTTCGTGGTGCTCGACGCCGGGATGAGCGAGCTGCTGCGCCCGGCCCTCTACGGCGCCTACCACCGCGTGCGACCCGTGCTGCCCGGCACCGGTGAGCCGATCAGGTGCGACGTGGTCGGACCGATCTGCGAGACCTCGGATCTGTTCGGCGCCGACCGCGAGCTGCCGCGGCCCGAGGTCGGCGATCTGATGGCGGTGCTCGACGCTGGCGCGTACGGGTCCGCCATGGCGAACAACTACAACCGGCACCCGTTGCCGGCCGAGGTGATGGTGGACGGCGGAGAGTGGCGGCTGTCGCGACGGCGGCAGACCATCGACGACCAGCTGGCCTGTGAAGAAGGGTAGTGGCACCGAGATGTTGATTGCGATCGAGGGACTGGATCAGAGCGGGAAAGAGACCCAGGCGCAGCGCCTGCGCGATGGGCTGCGTGAAGGCGGTACCCGCTCGCGGCTCGTCTCGTTCCCCGACTACGGCACCTCGATCGGCGAAGAGATCGCTCGGGCGCTGCAGGGCGAGCGGGAATACGAGTCCGAGGTGATGCAGCTGCTCTACATCGCCAACCGCTACGAGCGAAAGGGCGACCTGACCCGCTGGCTCGATGGTGGGTTGGTGGTGGTGTGCGACCGCTACCTGGCGTCGAGCATCGCCTACGGCGAAGCCCAGGGGCTTGACGTGGGGTGGCTGACCGAAGCGCAGCGTTTCCTGCCCGCCCCCAAGCTGACGATTCTGCTCGACATCGATCCGGCGCTGGCGGTCGAGCGAAAGGCCACCGGTCGAGATCGCTACGAACAGGACCTCGAGCTGCTGGGCCGGGTGCGGGAGAGCTATCTCCGACAGGCCGAGCAGTCTGACTGGGTCCGGGTCGACGGTCAGGGCTCGAAGGACGACGTGGCGGCCGAGGTCATGGCCGCCGCGAGCGCACGACTTTCGTCAATGTAAGCGCCCGGACCTCCGCCGCACCCCCGGCTCGCAGCACGCGGGCGCACGCCTCCAGCGTGGCGCCGGTCGTCATCACGTCGTCCACCAGCACGACCCGCGTCCCCTGCACTCGTTGCCGCTCCCGTCTGGACCGCAGCGCGAAGGCGCCGCGCACGTTGCGGCGGCGTTCGCGACCCGAGCGTCCGGCCTGCGGCGGCGTCGCGACAACCCGACAGAGCGACGCGCGCACCGGGCGGCCGAGCTGCCGGGCCAGCGCGTCCGCCTGGTTGAACCCCCGTGTCCGGCGACGCCGGGCGTGCAGCGGCACCGGCACCACCAGGTCGGCATCGCCGCTCCCTCCCGCCGCATCAATGCGCCCAACGGTGCCGCCAGTCCAGGCCGTCCCTCGTACTTGAACAGGTGTACCACCCGACGCAGGACGCCTCGGTGGACCCCCACCGCGCGTATCTGGCTGAGCGGGCCGGAACGACCCCGGCACCGCCGACAGCGCGCCGTCTCGCCGGGTCCCGGGGAAAGGGGATCGCCGCATCGTCGACACACGGGCGGGGTCAGCGGCTCGACGGCGCGCCAGCAGCGCGGGCAGACGGGGCCGTCGATCGGATGGTCGAGTAGCTGGTCGCAGAGCGCGCACCGCGGCGCCAGCGTCGCGGCGAGCAGTGCGTCGCAGAGGTGTCGAAGAAGGGTGAGGACGGGCCGGCTACACGTCGACTTCGCGGGCGTTCCCCCAGAGCCGTTCGAGCGCATAGAAGCTGCGGGTCTCGGGGGTGAAGACATGAACGATGAAGTCGAAGCAGTCGATCAGCACCCAGTCGTTGGAGGCCTGTCCCTCGAGGTGCGCGGGACGGCGGTCCAGGATCTTCAGCGTCTCGAGGATGCCCTCGGTGATCGCCTTGACCTGCCGGGTGCTGCGGCCAGAGCAGATCACGAAGTAGTCGGTGAACGCGCCCGACTCGCGCAGGTCGAGGAGGG
>CAJWMX010000380.1 GCA_913043805.1 uncultured Acidobacteriota bacterium
GCTCTACGAGATCGCCTCGGTGACGAAACTCGACGGCGACAACTGGCGCTTCGAAGCGCGCGTGGTCTACGGGAACGTCGATGTCACGGTGCCGGTCGTGGTGCCGATGGTCTGGGCCGGCGACACGCCGATGGTCTCGATCACCGATTTCGCCATTCCCGGGCTCGGTGAGGAATTCGGCGCGCGCGTTGTCTTCTACGACGAGCGCTACGCTGGAACTTGGGACCATGGCCCCTACGGCGGGATGATGTACGGCATTATCAAGTCCATGGACTAGCGTTCCGTGACCGTGATTGGTGCGTAGCTGATGCGTGAGAAGACACTTGCCGTCGTTGCTGTCGTGGTGGTGGCCTGGATCGGCCTCGAAGTCGTGGCCACCGCGCAGCAAAACCCCCTGGCCGATTTCTTCACCGGCCCGCCTCCGACCCGGATCGACAGCGAGGAAGTAGGGAAGGCACGCGTGCGGCTCGTGCCGGGCGCGCGCGCCCACTGGCACAGCCACGGGTGGGGGCAGCTCCTGCTGCCGGAAGAAGGTCGCGGACGCTTTCAGGAGCGGGGCGGGCCGCTGCAGGAGCTGGTCCCTGGCGTACCGGTCTACTCCGCCGGAGGTGTGATGCACTGGCACGGCGCGGCCCCTGACGAGGGGCTGCTGATGATCGCCGTGCAAGGCGGCGGCGCCGAGTGGGGCGACCCGGTCACCGACCAGGAATACCTGGCCGACCCAGTCCGCTAGGCTTCGGGCGGCTCGAGGATCGCCGGGTCGGTCTTGATCTGGATCTGCCGCCGCGCGATGAGCCACTGCCCATCCACCCGTTTCAGATCGTCTTCGTAGAAACCGGCCGTGATCGTGTCGATCCGGCCCTGCCGTTCCGCGATCACGCAGAACTCGCAGACCGAGTGCGCCGTATCGCCATCGATGCTGATGACGTGGTTGGCCATCCGGTGCTGAGAGTGAGGCCGGTCCCCGGTTCGGCCGGCGATGGCGGCCGCGATCGCGGGGCGCCCCTTGGTGGTGTTGCCGAAGAGCTCGTACTGGCCGTCTTCGGTGAAGACCGCGGCCCAGCCTTCCGAGTCGCCGGTGTCGATGGCGTGCGCGTAGCGGCCGAACAGCTCCTTGATCGCCATCTTGTCGACGCAGTCCTTCAAGGCCGCGAGAAGGTCGGCGTCGATCTCGGTAGCCGCGCGTCCCTGAGCGCTCGCGGTTTCGGTGATGCCGAGCGCGGCCAGTGCCGCCAATCCGCCGCCGGCCGCGGTCACCATGTCACGTCGAGACGTCTTCATATCGAGCCTCCTTGGGCAGCGAACCTGTTCCGGCCGATCTTAGCGCTGTTTCCTCTACCACCCCTCGGTGCCTGGTTCCCCTTTGAACGGACCGACCAGTTCGGCGGTGACCCAACCGCCGTAGAAGCGGCCCGGTTGCGGCGCCACCACGGCGCCGTCGACGGTGCAGCCGAGTCGAGCCGGGTAGAAGCCGAGAAAGTCCTTCAGCGCTTCGAAGCCGGGTAGAGGTTCGGGATACGACCAGGCGACCGACTCCTCACGGCGGCCGCCGGACACGAGCGACCAGTAGCGGGTCTCGCCCTTCCACTCACAGCGGCTGCCGCCGGTCGCGGGTTCCAGGAGGTCGGTCCGGACGTCGTCCGGCGGAAGGTAGAACGTGGGCGGGCTGGCGGTTTCCAGGACCCGAAGACTCTTCGTCGTTCTCGCGACCTCGACCTCGTCCCACCGGACGACGACCTCGCGAACATCGGAAGCCAATCGAGGAGGGCGTGGGTAATCCCACACCGACTCCTGTCCCGGGGCTGGCTCGATGGCAAAGTCGGGTCGGCGCGCACCGGTGTGCTTCCATCCGGCACGGCCGCGTCTGGCCCAGTCAGGGATGCTCATGTCCGGGTTGTACTCCGCGTCGCCAAAAAAGAAAGGGCCCTCACCAGGAGGGCCCTCTCAGAATGCATGATGTCGGACCGAGCGAGCAGGCTGCTCGGCACCGAGCCTGCCAGGCGCGCACGGCGCGCGTGGGGTTTGGGGCGAAGCCCCATCTAACCCAGATCGAACCGGTCGAGGTTCATGACCTTGGCCCAGGCGGCGACGAACTCGCTGACGAACGTGTCCTGTCCATCGTCGCACCCGTAGACCTCCGCGATCGCTCTGAGCTGCGAGTTCGAACCGAATACCAGATCGACCTCGCTGCCGGTCCACTTCACATCACCCGAACCGTTGCGACCTTCGTAGGTGCCCTTCGTGGCGCCCGGCTGCCAGGTGGTTCCCAGGTCCAGAAGGTTCACGAAGAAGTCGTTGGTCAGCTGCCCCTGACGGTCGGTGAACACGCCGACCTCGGAGCCGCCGGCGTTGGCGCCGAGCACCCGCAGACCACCGACGAGCGCGGTCATCTCAGGCGCGGTCAAGTTCAGGAAGTGCGCCCGGTCCACGAGCAGCTCGGAGGCCGAGCGCTGGTGGCCGTTGCCCACGTAGTTCCGGAACCCATCGGTGGTTGGCTCGAGCACGCCGAACGACTCTTCGTCGGTCTGCTCGGCGGTGGCGTCGGTCCGGCCCGGGCTGAATGGCACCTGCACATCCTGGCCGGCGGCCTTGGCGGCCTGCTCGATCGCCGCACCGCCCCCGAGGACGATCACGTCGGCGAGCGACACCCGCTTGCCGTTGCTCTGGGCGTCGTTGAAGGCGCTCTGGACGCCCTCGAGCGTCCCAAGGACCGTGGCGAGATCGGACGGATTGTTGACCGCCCAGTCCTTCTGTGGCGCGAGACGGATCCGGGCGCCGTTGGCGCCGCCCCGCTTGTCGGTGCCGCGGAAGGTGGCTGCCGATGCCCATGCCGTCGAGACGAGCTGTCCTACCGTGAGGCCAGACGCCAGGATCTTGCTCTTGAGCTCCGCGACGTCCGCATCGTCGATCACGTCATGGTCGACCGCGGGGACCGGGTCCTGCCAGATCTGCGGCTCGGTGGGCACCAGCGCACCGACGCACCTGGAGAGCGGGCCCATGTCGCGATGGGTCAACTTGTACCAGGCCTTGGCGAACGCCTCGGCGAACTGCTCAGGATTCTCGTGGAAGCGCTTCGAGATCGGCCCGTAGATCGGGTCCTCGCGCAGCGCCAGGTCCGTGGTCAACATGATCGGCGCGTGCGATTTCTCTGAATCGTGGGCATCGGGTACCGTTCCGGCGGCCGATGCATCGGTGGGCCGCCACTGCTGGGCGCCCGCGGGGCTCTTGAACAGCTCCCACTCGTAGCCGAACAGGTTGTCGAAGAAGTTGTTGTCCCACTTCGCCGGCTGTGTTGTCCAGGCGCCTTCGAGCCCGCTGGTGATGGTGTCGCCACCTTTGCCCGAGCCGTAGCTGTTCTTCCAGCCCAGGCCCTGCTCTTCGATGGTGGCGCCTTCCGGCTCCGGCCCCACGTGGCTGTCCGGCGCCGCGCCGTGCGCCTTGCCGAAGGTGTGCCCACCGGCGATCAGCGCGACGGTTTCCTCGTCGTTCATCGCCATTCGGCTGAACGTCTCGCGGATGTCGCGGGCCGCGGCGAGCGGGTCGGGGTTGCCGTTCGGTCCTTCCGGGTTCACATAGATGAGACCCATCTGCACGGCGCCCAGCGGTTTCTCCAGGTCGCGGTCGCCGGTGTAGCGCTCGTCATCGAGCCAGCCGGTTTCCGGTCCCCAGTAGATGTCCTCTTCCGGTGCCCAGACGTCCTCTCGGCCTCCGGCGAACCCGAACGTCTTGAACCCCATCGACTCGAGGGCGCAGTTGCCCGTGAAGATCATCAGGTCGGCCCATGACAGCTTCCGGCCGTACTTCTGCTTGACCGGCCAGAGCAGGCGGCGTGCCTTGTCGAGGTTCCCGTTGTCAGGCCAGCTGTTGAGCGGCGCGAACCGGATCGTGCCCGACGCGCCCCCGCCG
>CAJWMX010000381.1 GCA_913043805.1 uncultured Acidobacteriota bacterium
CGAGGGCGGCCGCACGGTCGGTTCGGGCACCATCACCGACATCGTCGAGTAGCTGACAAGGGGTCGATGACCCTGATGTTGCTGGAAGCGGGCCGGCGCAGGCCGGCCAGGCCGCGCACGGCGCGGCACGGGGTGTTGGGGCCCCGTTAGCGACGGCGGGGGTTCGGGGCGCAGCCCCGAGGTAGAAGAACATGCGGGACATCGTGTTGCTGGCGTGTACCGACTGCAAGCGGCGGAACTACAGCACGACCAAGAACAAGCGCAAGACCACTGGTCGTCTGGAGTTCAAGAAGTACTGCCGGTTCTGTCGATCGCACACCGTGCATAAAGAGTCGAAGTAGAGCATGGGTTCGGGCAGATGCCCGGAGACCATAGGCCAGTAGCTCAATTGGCAGAGCACCGGTCTCCAAAACCGGGGGTTGGGGGTTCGATTCCCTCCTGGCCTGCCAGATACAGGCGGGTCCGGCGAACGCCGGCGGGGGTTCGGGGCGCAGCCTCGAAGAAAAGAAGTGGCGAAGACAGCGCGACTCGATAACGTGAGGGACGGCTCGTCGCAGGTGTCCGGCTGGGTCGGCCGGAGCCGGGTGTTTCTTGCCCAGGTCAGGAACGAGATGGAGCGAGTGACCTGGCCCACCCGCAAAGAGGTCTACGCGACCACCCTCGTCGTCATCCTGACGTCGGTGTTCTTTGGCGTCTATCTGTGGAGCATCGACCTGGTCCTGACGAGACTGGCCCGGATGCTCTTCTCGGTGTTTGGAGCGTCATGACCGACGTTATCACCAAGAAGTGGTACATAGTCCACACCTACTCGGGCTTCGAGAAGAAGGTGTCCGAGTCGCTCCAGCAGCGGGTGCAGGCCTATGGGCTGCAGGACGAGATCGGTGAGGTGCTCATCCCGACCGAGGATGTTGTCGAGATGCGAGGGGGCAAGCGCGTGGTCAGCTCGAAGCGCTTTTTCCCCGGCTACATCCTGGTCGAGATGAACATGTCGGACAACGCCTGGCATGTGGTGCGAAACACCCCGAAGGTGACCGGGTTCGTGGGTGCCGGGTCGAAGCCGACCCCGCTGACGCGAGAAGAGGTCGACCACATCCTGCATCAGGTCACGGTGGCGGCCGAGAAGCCCAAGCCCAAGTATACGTTCGAGAAGGGCGATCAGGTTCGAATCAACGAGGGGCCGTTCACGAGCTTCAACGGCACAGTCGAGGAAGTGAACCTGGATCGGAACACCTTGAAGGTCATGGTGACGATATTTGGTCGCTCGACCCCGGTCGAGTTGGACTTCCTCCAGGTGGAGAAGCTCTAGCTCCTAGAGGCACGACAGCATGGCGAAGAAGGTCATCGGGATGGTCAAGCTCCAGATCGCCGCCGGCAAGGCGACGCCCGCCCCGCCGGTGGGCACGGCGCTTGGTCCGCACGGCGTCAACATCATGGACTTCTGCAAGGCCTTCAACGCCAAGACGGCCAACCAGGAGGGTCTGATCATTCCGGCGGTGGTGACGATCTATGCCGACCGGACCCTGAGCTTCATCACCAAGACGCCACCGGCGGCGGTGCTGCTCAAGCGGGCCGCCAACATCGCGAAGGGCTCGGGTGAGCCGAACCGGACGAAGGTGGGCACGGTGACCGTCGCTCAGGTCGAGGAGATCGCCAAGACCAAGATGCCGGATCTCAACTGCGCCGACCTCGCCGGCGCGGTGAAGGTGGTGTCGGGCACCGCGCGGTCGATGGGAATCGAGGTCGAGGGCTAGCCGCGACGCTGGCCGGAAGAGAAACCATGCCCAAGAACGGAAAGAAGTTCGCCGCCGCCGTCGCCCAGGTCGAGGATCGGCTGTACAGCCTCGAAGAGGCGATTCCTTTGGCCCAGAAGGTGCGGTTCGCCGGGTTTGACGAGTCGATCGAGATGGCGATGCGGCTGGGGGTCAATCCGAAGCACGCTGACCAGATGGTGCGGGGCACCGTGATTCTCCCCAACGGTCTCGGCAAGTCGAAGCGGGTGCTCGTGGTGGCGGCCGGCGAGAAGCAGAAAGAGGCCGAGGACGCCGGCGCCGATGTCGTGGGCGGCGAAGAGATGGTCGAGAAGATCCAGGGCGGCTGGCTCGAGTTCGACGCCGTCATCGCCACGCCGGACATGATGCGCGTCGTCGGCAAGCTCGGGAAGGTGCTTGGCCCGCGCGGCATGATGCCGAACCCGAAGACCGGGACCGTGACCTTCGAGGTGGCCCAGGCGGTCAACGAGATTAAGGCGGGCAAGGTCGCCTACCGGGTCGACAAAGCCGGGGTCGTGCATGCGTCGATCGGCAAGAGCTCGTTCGATGCCGAGCGGTTGATCGAGAACGCCCAGGCGCTCATCGGCAGCGTGGTTCGCGCCAAGCCGTCCGCCGCCAAGGGCAAGTACGTGAAGAGTGTGACCGTGGCAACCACGATGGGGCCCGGAATCAGGATCGACGCCGCCCAGATCGACGCGGCCGCGAAGTAGCGCGCCGCCGGCGAATGTGAAGGATATCCAGAGAGATGCCGCTCAGTAGAAGCGTCAAGGAAGAGTCGGTTCAGGAGCTGACCGAAGCCCTGGCCAATGTGGACAGCATGGTGCTGCTCGACTTCACCGGGCTGGACGTGCCGCAGGCCACCGAGCTGCGTCGCCAGGTGCGAGCCGCCAACGGTCGCTATCAGGTCGTCAAGAACCGTCTGGCCAAGCGCGCGATTGCCGGCACGGTGTTCGAACCGCTGGCGGATGAATTCAAGGGTTCTACGGCGATTGCCTACAGCGAGGATGACCCGGTCGGTCTCGCCAAAGCGTTGGTGACCTTCGCCAAGGATGCCCCCGAGCTCAAGGTCAAGAGCGGAATGGTGTCCGGTCGCCAGGTGGCGCCGGCCGAGGTCGAAAGCCTCGCCACCATGCCCAGCAAGGAAGAGCTGCAGGCGACCTTGCTCATGCAGTTGCAGGCGCCGATGACCCAGTTCGTTCGGGTGCTCAGCGCGGTGCCGCGTGACTTCCTGAGCGTGCTGACCCAGGTGGAGAAGAAGAAGCAGGATTCGGAATAGACGAGCGATCGTCTACTGAGAAGTGATTCAAGGAGTGAACATGGCTGACGTGACGCAGGAACAGGTCGTCGAATACATCAAGGGCATCTCCGTGCTGGAGCTGTCGCAGCTGGTGAAGACCCTCGAAGAGGAACTCGGGGTGTCGGCCGCCGCGGCGATGCCGGTGGCAGTGGCCGGAGCCGCTCCCGCCGCGGGTGGCGGCGAGGCAGCCGAGGAACAGACCGAGTTCACGGTCACGTTGACCGAGGTCGGCGCCAAGAAGATCAACGTGATCAAGGCCGTCCGTGAGGTTACCAGCCTTGGACTGAAAGAGGCGAAGGATCTGGTCGAGAGCGCTCCCAAGGCGGTCAAGGAAGGGATCCCGAAGGACGAGGCCGAGGCGATCGTCAAGAAGTTCGAGGAAGTTGGCGCCAAGGCCGAGCTCAAGTAGACGCCGGCGAGCAAGACCGCGGTGGACTCCCGTCCATCGCGTTGGTTGTTCGTGTGACCGGCCGGAGCGGTCAGGACCGTCCCGGCCGGTTGCGGTTTCGTGAAGACACGGTGTGCTCGACCGAGGGTGTTCCAGAATGCAGAGTCAGCCCAAGAACGTCTACCGGGAACGAGTCGAGTTTTCGAAGATCCGGACGACGATCCCCATCCCCAATCTGATCGAGATTCAGAAGAAGTCCTACGAGCGCTTCCTGCAGATGACGCGGCTGCCATCCGAACGTGGCGACGCTGGTCTGCAGTCGGTGTTCAAGTCGGTGTTTCCGATCAGCGACTTCCGCGAAAACTCGTCACTCGAGTTCATCGATTACTCGATCGGCAACTGGGAGGGTAAGTGCGGCCGGTTGAGCGGCCTGCACCAC
>CAJWMX010000382.1 GCA_913043805.1 uncultured Acidobacteriota bacterium
GTGGGCCGATGCGGTCAACTGGACCGTCTACGCCATGATCATCATGGACGAGTACGGCATCACGTCGGCCAACGTCGACGGCGAGTGCGCCTCGGCCGAGGCCGAGGTTGGACGCCTCTGCGGCGGTGAGGGCGAGTTGCAGACCGGAATGGGCCTGTCCGCCGACGCCTTCCACCAGGTGATCAGGCAGGTCGGCAACTACGGCGAGGTCTACGACCGCAACCTGAACCCGGTTGGCCTGTACCGCGAGGGCAGCGCCAACGCCGGTTGGCTCGACGGTGGCCTGATCTACGCCCCGCCGGCGCGCTAGATAGACCAGAGACCGGCACTCTTGAAGGTCCCGGGGCCCGAGAGCAAAAGCTCTCGGGCCCCGGGACCCTTCGCGTCGCCATTCCCAGAGCGCGGGTACTGTCGACCATTCGGCGCACCCCCGGGCGCGTCCTCCCTGATCCTCTCACCCACCAGTTGAGCCAACGCCGATGACGACGGCCTCCACCACCCGAGAACGGGTATCGCAGCGGGTACCGCTTTGGCGTGACGTGATCGTCCTCAAGTGGGCGACGCAGCTCTTCCTGCTCGTCGCGGTGCTGGGCACCATGTGGTTCCTGGCGAGCCAGGCCGGGGACAACCTCCGGGCTCGAAACATCAACACCGAGTTCGACTTCCTCGAACGCCCCGTAGACATCCAGATAAGCGAGGGAATCGACACCCACCCGGACACCGGTGGCCGGGCGCTCTGGGCCGCCATGGTCAACACCCTTCGCCTATCCATCTCGGGGATCTTCTTCGCCAGCGTCCTCGGGGTGGTCGTCGGCCTAGCCCGCTTGTCCGACAACTGGATAGTCCGGCGTATCGCCACTGGGTGGGTCGAGGTGCTGAGGAACGTCCCACTGCTGGTGCAGATGGTCCTCATCTACTCGGCCCTGACGGCGCTACCGCGGGTAGGCCTCGACACCGGTCCTGTCAACGGCTGGCTCCACATATCGAACAAGGGCATCTCGATGCCTCGCTTCTTCATCGCCGATGGCTTCTACCAGTGGGCTGTCGTCGTCCTGGTCGGCGCAGTGGTGGGGTACTTCGTCCGCCGCCATCGTCAGGCGGTCCAAGACAGGACGGGTGCCCACGCGTCGCCGACCCTCTGGGCATTGGGAACGGTCGCAGCCTTCGGATTGATCGGCCTGTTCGTGCACCCCATCTTCTCCTGGCTCGGTCCTGTCTTCGGCGGCGTGGCCGATGTGCTCGACTCGATCCCGAATGCCGTCGCGCAAGTGGTGTTCGCAATCATCTCGGTTGGCCTCGCAGCAGCATGGATTCACCGCTTCATCTCCAGTCGCCGCAGCGCCATCGGGCACCTCTCGATCTCCGACGACGACTGGTTCCGGATTGCCTTCACCGCATTGGCGTCACTGGCTGTCGTCGTTCTGATAGCCCGCTGGACCGGCTTCTCGGCGTGGACGCTCAACAGTGGCCGAGACCTGTTCGAGGTCATGGCCGACAAGTTCGACGTCAACGGCGCGGCTCGACCGTTCGACGCCATGCGCCCCGACATCGTCCAAAAGGGCAAGTTCCCGAACTACGGCACCAACGGCCTGACCATGTCCCTCGGCTTCGCTTCGGTGTTCTTCGCCGTCGTCTTCTACACGTCTGCGTTCATCGGCGAGAACGTCCGGGGAGGAATCCTGGCCGTCCCCAAGGGCCAGACCGAGGCGGCCAAAGCCGTCGGCCTCGGCCGCGGGCAGATCATCCGCCACGTGGTGCTCCCCCAGGCGCTTCGAGTCATCCTGCCGCCGACAGGCAACCAGTACTTGAACCTGACCAAGAACACCTCCCTGGCCGTTGCCGTAGGCATGAGCGACATGGTCCAGGTCGGAACCACCGTGTTCAACCAGACCGGGATGACCCTGCCCGTCGTCGCCATCTGGATGCTCTTCTACCTGAGCTGCTCGCTGACGATCTCGGTGATCGTCAACTGGTTCAACGTCAGAATGCGACTGGTGGAACGCTGATGTCCGAGACGTCGAGTGCCACCGCGGCAGGAAGTGCTTCTGGCGCCCCGCCACCGGAAGTCACCAGGCTCCCGCCTCGCCAGTGGGTGAAGGAGAACCTCTTCTCGAGTCCCTTCAGTTCCGCCCTGACCATCGTCACCTCGATCGTCCTGCTGGCCATCGCCCGGGCACTCCTTTCCTTCATCTTCAACCCGATCCGCCAGTGGAACAGCACGGCAACCAACATGCAGCTGTTCTTCACTCGGGCATACCCCGATGAGCAGTACATCCGCGTCTGGTTCAGCCTCGCCGTCATCATCGTCCTCACGTCCATCTCGATGGCCGTCTGGCGGGCGGGGTCATCGATCCCCTTGGCGAGACTGGGAAGGAAGCTGCTGGCAGGAGCCGCACTCCTCCTCCTCCTCGCCCTACTCGCCCCGTTCAGTGCCTCGGCCACCATCCAGTGGACGCTCGCTGCGGCTTGCGTAGCCGTGATCGGAGAGGGCGTTCGTCGATCGGCGAGCAAGGGTGGCGCGGAGCGGACGGTCAGTTCCCTGACGGTGCTGGTGGTCACGCTGGCCGGACTCGTGGCGTCATTGTGGGTGGTCCCCTATGGCCATCACACCTACATCCCGAGTCGTCAACCGAGGGTGCTAGCCGAATCGGGCACGGTGGCGCTGACCACCAAACTCCCTTGGACGATCATGTTGCTCATCGCCGTGGCGGCTTATCTGATGGGTGGCGTGATCCGTGAACGCCTGCCGGTCAACCCGACCCGGATCACCCTCCTGATCTTGTGGCTTCTGGCACCGCCGGTGCTGATCTACCTGGTGCTGCGGGACCCGTCGTTCGACATGGGGCACGTGATCAGCACCGACCTGCCGATCTTCGCCGCCTACGCGCTGGGTGGGTCTGTGATCCTCTCGTGGCTGACACGCCCCTCGACCGGGGAGGCAGGCCGAATCCTCGCCGTGACGATCTTGGTGGTCGGCTTCTGCACCTTCCTGACCCCGATGCGGATGGTCGTGCGCCTCGACATGCTCCTGCTGGCCATCTTCGCCCTGGCGGCACCGACATTCGCGGGTGGACCACGAAACCGAAAGCGCTACGTCCTTGGCTGGCTGGGGGTCCTGGGCGTGATGTCGTGGCTCATCACGGCCATCAACACCCCTTCGACGGTCTCCGTTCCAGGCGGGTTCTTCATCGGCGGCTTCTCCATCACCCTCATGGTCGCCGTCTTCACGATCGTGCTGTCGTTCCCCCTGGGGATCGCCCTCGCCCTGGCCCGCACCTCGACCATGCCCATCTTCCGACTACTTGCCACCTGGTTCATCGAGTTCGTGCGCGGCGTCCCCTTGATCACGATCCTGATCTTCTTCTCGATCATGGTGCCGCTGTTCCTTCCACGAGGGATGCACCTGGGGGAGGTCGCCGCCGTCGTCATCGGCTACGTGCTGTTCTCGTCGGCCTATCTGGCTGAGAACGTCAGGGGCGGCCTCCAGTCGGTGACGAGGGGCCAACACGAGGCCGCCGACGCCGTCGGCATGACGACCGCTCAGAAGACGCTCTTCATCGTGCTGCCGCAGGGACTCCGGGTCGCCATCCCGCCGCTGGTCGGGCACTGCATCGGCGTCTTCAAGGAGACGTCGCTGCTGGCCATCATCGGCGTGTTCGACGTCCTGTACATCGGAAGGATCGTGATTCCCGGCCAGACAGAGTTCATGGGCAGCACCAAGGAGAACCTGCTCTTCGTCTCCGTGATCTACTGGATATTCGCCTACCAGATGTCCAAGGCCAGCCAGCGCCTCGAGCAGCGCACGGGCCTGGGCGAGCGCTAGATGATTCTCTCGAGTCCTGTGAGGTTTCACCCATGACCGATATGACACCAACCGAGCCGAC
>CAJWMX010000383.1 GCA_913043805.1 uncultured Acidobacteriota bacterium
CTTCGCGGCCAGCAGCAGCGGCGTGGCGCCCTTCTCACGACGGGTGAGGATGTGCTGGTAGGTCCAACGGGGGACCGGCGTGCTCTTGACGAGCAGGCGATTCGGGTCGGCGCCGCGCTCGAGCAGATCGGCCATGAGCGTGGGGAGACGCCGGAGCGCGGCCGCGTGCAGGGCCGTGTAGCCTGCCCCATCAGCGTCCTGGTTGGCGCCGCGTTCGAGGAAGTAGCGTGCGAGCGTCTCATGCCCGCTCATCGCCGCCAGCACCATCGGCGTGTTGCCGTCCGCCCCTACTTCGTCGATCGGAGCGCCGGCATCGAGAAGCCAGCGGGCCGATGCCAGATCGCCGTGGCGCGCCGCGAAGAGGAGCGCCGTGAATCCCCCGGCGTCGAAGTAGGTCGACCCCTGTGGACTGGTGGTGCTCAGCTCGGCCGTGCCGCGCAGCTGCTGGACGACGCGGGTGCGGGCCCGGAAGTCGGCGCCCGCTTCGAGCAGCAGGCTCGTGATCTCGTCGTGGCCGGTGGCGACCGCGCGCATCAGGGCCGTCTGGCTCTTCTCCGGTTCGGTGGCGTCGATGTCGGCCCCGTTGGCCAGGAGCGCGCGCACGCCGTCTGTGGCGCCGGTATGGGCGCAGCGCATCAACAGCGTCTCGCCGCTGGTCAGGCCCTGGTTCGCGTCGGCGCCGGCGGCCAGGAGTTGCTCGACGGCCGCGGTCTGTCCGGTGGCGCAGGCGGCCCAGACCGGCGTGGCGCCGTATTCGTTGGCTGCGTTCACGGCCGCGCCTGCCTCGATCAAGGCTGTCAGGGCGGGGGCCTCGCCCCAGTACGCGGCCCAGTGGAGCGCGGTGGCGCCATCTGGCTGCGGCTCGTTCACCGGTGCGCCGCTTTCCAGAAGGGTCCGCACCTGGTCCCATGCGCGGGTTTTCGCAGCATCGGCGAGTGGCGTCTCGGCCGCTACGACCGGGGGAGCAAGCAGCGCCCACGCGCACCACGAAAAGGTAGCAAATCTCGTGGGCAAGGATCTGGCGGCTGGGCGCAGCGGAACCTGGAGCATTGGTCCTAATTACTACGGCGCTATTGTAGCCCGGCCCGGGCCTCCTTATGATGGCGCTTTCACCGGATCAGGACACCAGGGAGGCAGATAGCGATGTCAGCGACACCACCAGCTTCAGTGCGCGTGAGGGCCACCGGCTCGATTCTGGCCGTGATGCTGGCCTTGGCGGCCGCAGCGCTCTTGCCGGAAACGGCTGGGCGGGCCCAGGAACCGGTCCGGATCAACCGGGTGATCGAGGCGCTCGAGAATGATGAGGCGGCGGTCGCCAACACCCACTGGCGCTTCGTCGACATGGAGCATTCCCCGTTCTCCGGCGCGCTCGTCCAGGTGGTGCTGTCCGAGATGAACGAGGACCGGAACGCGCAAGGGCAGATGCGCCTGGCGCCGCTGGTCCGGATTCCCCAGGATGGCGATGAGGACTTCAAGTGGGCGATCAAGCAGGCGCTCGACCTGGGCGCCATGGGCATCATCTTGCCCCACGTCGACCGGGCCGAGGAGGCGAGGCGCTTCGTGCGGGCGATGCGCTATCCCCCCTTCCGCAACTCGCCGTATCAGTCGCCCCGAGGCGAACGAGGCTGGGGGCCCGGGGGCGCCATCCGTCTCTGGGGGCTCAATGCCAATGACTATGCCCGCCGAGCCGATGTCTGGCCGCTCAACCCGGAGGGTGAGCTGTTTGCCGTGGCGATGATCGAGTCGCTGGAGGCGGTGAACAACATCCACGAGATTCTCGAAACGCCGATCAGCGCCGTGATGGTCATCCCGGGCGATATGGCCATGGACCTCGGATTGGGGCCGAATCCGCCCGGGCGCAATCACGCCGAGGTGGACGAGATGTTTGACCGGGTGCTCGAAGCGTGCCAGGCCCAGACCCGCGTCATCTGCGGCGCCGGCGACAGCCGGACGCGCACCGAACAGCGGCTTGCCGAGGGCTGGAAGTTCTTTCTGCCGCTGTGATTCCCGACGAGACGCCAGTGTGGACTGCGTTGCTCCTCGGTCACAGCCCGCCTAGCTGCTCCCTCGTCGCGTCTTGCCACACAGACGCCTCGTCAGGAATCCCCCGACTGCGAAGCTAAGGACAAAGGAGCATTCGGTCGATGGCTAGAAGGCGAAGGCTTGGTTCCCTAAGGCGGTGCTTCACCCGCGCCGTGGTGAGCCTGGCCTGCGCTGCGGTGGTCTGTCTCGCGGCGACGGCGGCACCTGCGGCGGCTCAGGTGGATGACCTGCGGGCGTCGCTCGACGAGGTCGCGGCACTCCCGGAGCAACCGGCGATTGTCAGCGCGGGCGGGATCACGCGTGATCAGACGGCGCTGCTGACGCTGGAGAATCCGACGCCCTTCTCGGAGGACGCCGCGCGGCGGCGGTTGGTGCTGGTTGGGGGGCTCGACGGCTCGGTGGATGGGGCGAGGGCCGTGGTCGAGGCCGTTCGCTGGTTCAAGATCGAAGCGTCGGAGGCGGCCCGTGAGGGGTGGGTCATCAGCGCCATGCCGCTGGTCGACCCGGACGGGACGGGACTCGACGCGACCGAGCCGTTTCCGCCCGAAGAGGGCTACTACGACGACGCCGACCGCCCCGAGGCGCACTACGCGTGGCGCTGGGTGACCTACCAGGCGCCCGATGC
The DNA here is from genome assembly GCA_913043805.1 of uncultured Acidobacteriota bacterium. GTDB lineage: Bacteria > Acidobacteriota > Vicinamibacteria > Vicinamibacterales > UBA8438 > UBA2994. The sequence goes on from CAJWMX010000383.1 coordinate 2,669, forward strand.
GGTGCTGGTGGTGGGGGCGGGCGCCGCCGCCGCGGACAGTATTGAGCGCACGCTCGCCGACGCGCTGGTCTCTCATCCGGGCAACCCCGAGCTGGGCCCGGTGCCGGCCCGAGCCGTAGTCCCGGCGAACCTGCCGGCCGAGGTGCGGGCTCTGGTCGAGGCGCCGCTCCCGGCGGTCTCGCCGCTCCGCCGTTCCATCGAGCAGAGGATCGCTCGCGCACCACTCGATATCGCGCGTTTGCTGGCGGCCCGCTATCCCGGGCGTCCGAGCATGAGCTACATCCCCGGCGCGGCCTGGGTTCACACGCTGCGGTTCGCCCGGCTGACCGGCGAGACGGGGTGGCGCGATAAGGTGCTGGCCGAGGTTCGCCCCTGGCTCAGCGGTGACGAGCCGCTCACGGGAGAACGGATCAGCTTCGCCAGCCTGGGGGGCGCGATGGTGTTCGCCGAGTTGGCCTCCGAGGGCGGGGTAGAGGCCGCTGTCGCATCGGAGCTGGCCGCCCGCGCCGCTGAGATCGCGCGCAGTGAGACGGCTCCCGGAACGCCCGAGCACGGGTCGGGTTGGACCGACGACATGTATCTGGGCACCGTGGTCGCGTCGCTCGCTCGTGACCCGGAAGGGATGTCGGTGTCAGCTCGGCTGATCACCCGCTACGCCGGTCTGCTGCAGCAAGATGACGGCATCTTCAACCACGCGCCGGATGCGCCCGCCCCGTGGAGTCGCGGGAACGGCTTCGCGGGCCTCGGCATGGCCGAGCTGCTGACGGCGCTACCGACGACCCATCCAGGCCGACCGGCTGTGCTTGATGTCTTCAGACGACAGATGGAGGGCCTGCGCGAGCACCAGGCGCCTGATGGGATGTGGTTTCAGGTGGTCGACACACCGGGCAGCTACCGCGAAGGCAGCCTGACGGCGCTGGCGGCGACCGCGATGGCGCGCGGCGTGCGGCTGGGGTGGCTCGACGACAGCTATCGCACCGTGATCCAACGAGCCTGGTCGGCGCTCCTGGCGCACGTCGAGCTCGACGGCGAACTGGTGGACGTCTGCATCAGCACTGGTGCCGGGCCGACTCGACGCTACTATCTGGATCGGCCTGCCGTGAACGGCCCCGACGACCGCGGCGGCGCGCTCATCCTGGGCGCGGCGCTCGAAGTCCACGCGCTCGGACTCCGCTGACCGGAGTAGATGGTCGAACCGTTGGGCTACTC
>CAJWMX010000384.1 GCA_913043805.1 uncultured Acidobacteriota bacterium
CCAGATCCCTTGCACGTCCCAGGGCTCGATGGGGCGGTCGAGCGGGGCCGGGTCGCTTCCTTGGGACGTGAGCACGGAGCTCGGCATGCAGTTGAGGCCGTCGATGACCGGGCCACCACCTTCGGCACTACCCAGGTGGACCAGGTCGGTCAGCCTCGCGAGATCGATGTTGCCGAGGCGCTGGGACAGATCGGGGTGTGCCACGATCAACGTCGCATCCGAGGTCGCCACCGTGTGCTCGAGTAATGCGCCCTTGTAGGCGGGGTTGAGCGGCACGTAGACCGCTCCCATGTAGTTCAGACCGTGCCACACGCTCAGCGCCTCGATGCTGCTCGGCAGGAAGGACGCCACATGATCGCCCTGCTCCACGCCCAACGCCTGGAAGCCGGCCGCATACGTGCGCGCGATCTCACGGAGGTCATGGCGTGTCCACTGGCTCCCGTCGGTGAACTTGGCGAACACGCGGCGCGGATCCTCATCGACAAGGCGGTCCAGCACGTAGCGCAGCACCACTCGGTCCCGCGGCGGGATCCGAGGATCGGACGTCTCGGCCATCGAGGCCCCTCCTCTGGGTTGCTACCGGAGGCCGATACTCCGAGATGACGCAGGGATCAGGAAGGGGGATTTGTCCCTATTCAACGCCCCAGGTGAGGCTCACACTAGATGGAATGAACGAGGCCATCTATCGCCCTCGCCAGCCGATGACCATCGCCGAACTCCGCGATGTCGCTCAGGCGGCGACGGCCGGGGAACCGAGAGGCGAGGGCTTAAGCGATCTGGAGCGAGCGCTGATCGGGTTCGGCCTTGCCGCCGCCACGACCGCACTGGACATTGACGGTATGCGTGCCTGTGCAGACGAAGCGGCGGCCCGCGGAGCGACAGCTGACCAACTCACCTGTGTCCTCCTCCTCGTGACCGGGCTCGGGATGCACACCCTTCACGAGGGCGTCCGGGAACTTCGGCCGGTGGTCGAAGAACTTGAGCCGTCCGTGTACGCCTCGCCGCTCACTCCCGAGCAGGAAGCGCTGAAGCAGGAACTCGAGGGCGACTCCAGTTACTGGGCGCGCCTAGAGACCCAGCTTCCCGGGTTCCTCGACGGCCTACTACGACTGGCGCCCACCGCATACCAGCGGTTCTTCGAGTTCTGCGCGCTGGCTTGGGAAACAGACAGTCTAGATGCGCGGACAAAAGAGCTCGTATATCTGGCGGTCGACGCCTCCCCGACCCATCGGTATGGGCCCGGCTTTCGCCTGCACCTCGATAACGCCAGGCGCATGGGGGCATCGCCGATGCAGATCGACGAGACCCTGGATCTGGCCGCTCAGGCCCCGCCTCACCGGGGTGTCAGTTGGTGACCCGGCCCATCACACCGGGGGCGGCGACTTCGGGACACCTAATTCCCCGGCGCGGCCACCCCAGGAAATGCTCCTGTGCTCAACAAGCCAGATTAGAGAGAACCTGAGATGCCGAACGCCGTCCATGTCGCAGGCGTCGGCATGACACCATTCGGCCGCGACGTCGAATCCACGCTGAAGCAGCTGACCTCGTCGGCGGTGCGGGCGTCAACGGTGGATGCCGGGGTGGAGAACGCCCAGATCGAGGCTGCATTCTTCGCGAATGCGATCGGAGGGTCGATCACGGGCCAGGAGATGGTCGCCGGCCAGGTGGCACTGCGTGCTGCAGGGCTCGACTCCATTCCCATCTACAACATCGAGAACGCCTGCGCGTCGGCGTCCTCTGCGTTCCAGCTCGCAGTGCAGTCGATCGCCGCCGGCGTCCACGACATCGTGCTGGCGGTCGGGGCCGAGAAGATGAGCCACCGAGACAAGGAAAAGAGCTTCGCTGCGATCGGTGGAGCCGCCGACGTGGAGGTGATCTTCGGATCAGACGGCCCCGTGGCCTCGAACCGCTCCTACTTCATGGACCTCTACGCATCACTCGCCCAGGATCACATGGCACGATACGGCAGCACGCCCGAGGACTACGCACTCGTGGCCGTCAAGAACCAACGGCACGGCGCCACAAACAGCCGAGCCCAATACGGTGGCGAAACAACCGTCGAGAACGTCCTGGCCGCGCGTGAGGTCGTCCCCCCGCTCACGGTTCCCATGTGCAGCCCGATCTCCGACGGCGCTGCCGCCGCCGTTCTCGTGTCGGATCAGGTCGCGGAACGGCTTGACCATGCCGGGGTGCGCGTCGCCGCCTCGGTCGTGGCGTCCGGTTCGGCCCATGGCGAGGAAAACAACGCAGTCAGGCGAGCATCGCGCAGGGCATACAGTCACGCGGGCATCGATGTAGCTGCGCTCGACCTCGCGGAGATCCACGACGCGACCGCATCGGCGGAGATCAAGTTGTACGAAGACCTTGGGTTTGCAGCGATTGGTGAGGGCGCCGACCTGATCCGCGCAGACCTGACGACATACGGCGGCAACATCGTGGTCAATCCCAGCGGCGGGTTGCTAGCGAAGGGGCATCCGATCGGCGCCACGGGAATCGTCCAGATCGTCGAGGCTACCGAGCAGCTCCGCGGAGCGGCCGGTGAACGGCAGGTCTCAGGCGCTCGGTGGGCACTGACCCAAAACGCCGGGGGCTGGATCGACACGGACAACGCCGCCGTGGCGGTCACCCTGCTAGAAGGACAGGCCTGATGGCCAAGAAGACGACCACGGCGACAGACGGGCTCGGGATCAGCGGCGCCGAGGCGATGGATCTGCTGCGGTTGATGCTTCGAATCCGCCGATTCGAGCAGCGCACCGAAAAGCTCTTCAAGGCCGGAGAGATCCCAGGTTTCATCCACCTCTGCATCGGGCAGGAAAGCATCCCCGCGGGCGTCGTCGGCTTCCTCGAGCCCACGGACCGCATTACTGCGACGCACCGAGGTCACGGCCACATCCTGGGCAAGGGGGCCGATATGGGCCCGATGATGGCCGAGCTGATGGGGAAGGACAACGGCTACTGCCGCGGCAAAGGAGGATCGATGCATATCTTCTCGATCGACCTCGGCGTGCTCGGCGCAAACGGAATTCTGGGCGCGGGTCAACCGATCGCCGTCGGCGCCGCGTTGTCTGCACAGCTCCGGAACACCGACGAGGTGGCAGTCACGTTCTTCGGCGAGGGAGCTTCAGCGCAGGGCGCCGTGCACGAAGCCATGAACTTGGCTGCCATCTGGAAACTGCCCGTCGTGTTCATCGCAGAAGTGAACGGCTTCGCCGAACTCACCCCATACGACGTCCACGTGAGCGTCGACTCGCTCGCGAAGCGGGGCGCGTCATACGGGATCCCGGCCGAAGTCGTCGACGGCGAGGACGTCATCGCCGTACGACTGGCGGCCCGCCGTCTCGTGCAGGCTGCGAGACAGGGCGAGGGCCCCCAGATGCTGGAGATCCGGGTCCACCGATGGTCCGGGCACTTTATTGGCGACACCCAGCGCTACCGCGACCCGGATGAGTTGGCATCGGTGACCGAACGAGACCCGATCGCAGGCCTGATTGACCGTCTCACCGTTGTCGGTGCGCTCGAGCCCAACGCCTTGGAGGAACTCGAAGCCGAGATTGCATTCGAAGTGGAAGAGGCTGTTGCATTCGGGCGCGCCGGCGCCCTCCCGGCACCCCAGGCGGCAATGGACCACGTCTATGCGAACCCCATGGGGACAGCTGGGGAGGGCCGTTGAGATGGCGGAGCTGAAATACTTCCAGGCAGTTTCGTCGGCACTGCGCACGGAGCTCGAACGAGATCCAACCGTCTTCTTGATGGGCGAAGACGTCGGTCAACCAGACGGCATCTACGCCCAGACCCGTGGCTTGCAGGCGGAGTTCGGTGCCGAGCGCGTGCGCGACACACCAGCAGGAGAGGTCGGGTTCATGGGAGCGGCAGTC
>CAJWMX010000385.1 GCA_913043805.1 uncultured Acidobacteriota bacterium
GGCGCCGCCGCCGCCCAGCAGTCGGCCGACGGCGCACCGGCCGAGGGCAGCGTGGGGGCATACAACGCATTCTGGCTGGACTTCGGCACGAATGTGACTGACGACCGCCGGTCGTCGCTGATCACCGACCCGGCGACGGGCCGCCTCCCCGACCTGGTCGAGGGCGTGCGCCGTCAAGTCGGCTCACTCGACGAGGACCTTCCCGGCGACCATCCGTGGCGAGTACGTTCCGCTGGTCTGGGGGCGGATGGCCCGGAGGATCGGGGGCTGGCCGAACGGTGTCTCGTCGGCTTCAACTCGGGCCCCCCGATGATGCCGAGCGCCTACAACAACAACATGCAGCTGTTCCAGACCGACGGACACGTGGCGATCCTCAATGAGATGGTGCACGACGTCCGCCTCATACCGCTCGACGGCACCCCGCACCCCGAAGGGGTGCCGCAGTGGGCAGGCAACTCGAGGGGACATTGGGAGGGTGACACCCTCGTCGTCGAGACCCGAGATTTCTCAGACCAGCGCGCAAGCTTCGAGCCCAACGCGCTGGTGGCGCTCGGGACCGGTGACACGCTCCATCTCGTCGAGCGGTTTACGCGCATTGGCGCCGACACGCTGCTGTACGAGTACACGGTGACCGATCCGGAGGTTTTCTCGGACGCCTTCACCGTGGCTTTGCCGATGCGTCTGTCGAGCGATCTCGTCTACGAGTACGCCTGTCACGAGGGGAACTACGGCATGGTCAACGCCCTCACCGGCGCCCGCGCCGCCGACCGCGCTCGGTAGCCACGCCGATCACCGAACGGGCGACATGGTTCAGATGATCAGGGTGTGTCGAGGGGCCGTGGCGCTCGTCCTGGCGGCGCCGGTGGTGGTCCTCGCCCAGGCCGGCCCGGCTCACGAGATCACGCCGCTCGTCGAGGACTACTGCGCTCGTTGCCACGGTCCCGAGACCCAGACGTCCGGCATCGACCTGTCCGGCCTCACCGCCGAACGTCCGCTGGTGCGCAATCGCGAGGTCTGGGTGCGGGTCATGGAGGCGCTCGAAGAGGGCAAGATGCCCCCGGCAACCGCACCGCAGCCACCGCCCGACGTACGATCTCGGATGGTCGGCCTCCTCCATCGGGACATCGAGGAGTTCGACTACTCGACCATCGACGACCCTGGATTCGAGGGGATGCGGCGGCTGACCCACACCGAGTTCGACAATACCGTGCGGGACCTGTTCGGCACCGACCTCGGGGTGACCGATCGTTTCCCGGCCGAGCTGACCGGCTCGAGCGGCTTCGAGAACTCGGCGAACACACTGTTTCTGCAGCCGGCGCTGATGGAGCGCTACATCGCGGTCGCCGAGCGGATCGTGGAACTGGCCCTGCCGCTCGAGCCCACCACCGCGGCCCATCGCACCAGTCGAGCCCTAGTCTATGTCTCGACGCCCGAGGGAGGCGTCAGCGAGACGCAGGCGGCGCAGGCGGTCCTCCGGCGATTCCTGTCGCGGGCCTTCAGGCGCCCCGCCTCCGACGACGAAGTGATCCGGGCGGTCGAGCGCTACGACGAGGGACGCGAGGGAGGACTGGAGCACGAGCCGGCCCTGCGGCAGGTGCTGCAAGCGGTCCTGATTTCTCCAAAGTTCCTGCTCCGGGTCGAGGTGGGGCAGGAGGGCGACGCACCCTACCCGGTGTCGGATTGGGAGCTGGCGTCGCGGTTGTCCTACTTCCTCTGGGCCTCGATGCCGGACCAGGAGCTGTTCGACCTGGCGGCCCGTGGCGCGCTCAATGACGAAGCCGTGCTGGTGGCCCAGGTGCGCCGGATGCTGGCCGACGAGAAGGCGGACACCCTGGGGTCGGTCTTCGCCGGCCAGTGGCTCGGTTTCCAGCATGTCGGCACCCGGATCTGGCTCGACCCGATCGACAACCCGTGGTGCACCGTCTCGCTGATGACGGCGATGCGCGATGAGACGTCGCTCTTCTTCATGTCGCTGCTCAGGGAGAACCGACCGATCCGGAGTCTCATCGAGGCGGACTACACCTTCGTGAACGAGGAACTGGCGACCACGCTCTACGGCATGGAGGGCATCGACGGGGACGAGATGCGACGCGTGAGCATCGATGATCCCAACCGAGGTGGCCTGATCGGGCAGGCCAGCATCCTGGCGGTGACCTCGAACTACAAGGACACGAGCCCGGTCAAGCGGGGGAACTACGTGCTGGAGACTTTGCTCGGAACACCGCCTCCGCCCCCACCGTCCAACGCCGGCGTGCTCAGTGACGACGTGGCCGACATGCGGGGGTTGAGCTTCCGGGAGAAGCTCGAGATGCACTCGTCGAACGAGACCTGTCGGGCCTGCCACGCCAGGATCGACCCGATCGGCTTCAGTCTCGAGAACTTCGATTTCTTCGGGCAATGGCGCGACGACTACCGCTTCCGGCAGCGGGTCGAGGATCCGACCGAGGCCGACGAGGTCCGGGAGATCGAGACCGAGACCAGCGAAGAACCGATCACCCTCTACTTCAAGAACACCAGCCGCGCGATCGACGTAGATGGCTCGCTTCCAGGTGGCGAGACCTTTTCCGGTCCGGCCGGATTGAAACGGGCGCTCGTCGAACATCGCCACGATGATCTGGTGCGGCAGGTCGTTTCGAAGATGCTGGCCTACGCGCTCGGGCGGCAGCTCGAGTACTTCGACGAACCGGCCGTGCGGACGATGCTTGCGAAGCTGGAGGCGGATGGCCATCGGTTCCAGACCCTGCTTGATGCCGTCGTCACGAGCTATCCCTTCCGCTACAAGAAGAACCCTGTACAGGAGTCCGACTGATGCACCCTCGCCGCTGGTCCAGACGGAGCGTGCTGCGGGGACTGGGCGCGACCGTGGCGCTCCCGCTCCTGGAGGTCATGCCGACCGTGGCGGCCGCAGCCGCGCAGGGCGGGGCAGGCGCCGTCAACCGCCTGGCGTATCTCTATTTCCCGAACGGGATTCCGCGAGGCATCTGGTATCCGGAGGAGACGAGCGCCTCGGGTCGGTTGGTCCGGTTGAACGAGTGGATGAGCCCGCTCGAACCGCACAAGGACCAGTTGCTGATTCCCAGCAATGTCTGGACGCCCGAGGGCAATGGCCATGTCAACGGACCGCCAACCTGGCTGACCGGTCGCAGCTACGACTCGCGCCAGGTCAACGCCGGCGGGGTCTCGGTGGACCAGGTGGCGGCGGCGCACCTTCGTGACGAGACGCTGCTGCCGTCGCTCGAGCTGTCCCTGAAGGGGGAAGGGTTCTTCTCGAACTCGCTGCCGCGCAACGCCATTTCCTGGTCCGCGCCTGACCGGCCGATGACGCGGGAGATCGAACCGCGGGCGGTGTTCGATCGGATGTTCAGCACCGCATCCGGAGGCGCGACTCACCGCTCCGTGATGGACGCGGTGCTCGAGGAAGCGCGCTCGCTGCGCAGCTATGTCAGTCAGGCGGACGGCTATCGCCTCGATGAGTACTTCGAGTCCATCCTGGCGCTGGAGCGACGAATTGAGTTCGCCGAGCGGCGGTCGCGTGAGGTGGCTGATGATGGCGCGCTCACCGATACCCTCACCACCCCCACGCCGGGTATCCCCGACGACCACGAGTCGTATGTCCGGCTCATGATGGACCTGCTGGTGGCGGCTTTTCAGTCCGACGCGACCCGTGTGGTCACCTTCATGCTCGATCACGGGCAGTCCAACCGCTATTTCAACTTCATTCCGGGGGTGCGTGGCACCTGGCACGCGCTGTCGCACTACAAGAACGCGTCGGGGAACACCGAAGACGACGACGGCGTTACGTCGTGGGAGTCGTTCGAGGAGAAGCGGGCCATGTACGCCGAGGTGATCCGCTGGCATCACCGGCAGGTCGCGT
>CAJWMX010000386.1 GCA_913043805.1 uncultured Acidobacteriota bacterium
TCTCGGTGAAAGCGGGACAAAAGGTCGGCCGCGGCGATGAGCTGGTGACGCTCGAAGCGATGAAGATGATGAACGTGATCCGATCGCCCTGGGACGGCACCGTAGCCAACGTGCATGTCTCCGAGGGCAGCCGCGTCGTCCAGGGCGAACCGCTCGTGACATTCGTCCCAACCTAGACCGCGTCAGTGCCCAAGACCGCCCTGGCCCTCAGCCTGCCCGGAACCGGACGATGATTCCCGCGATCGGCCCAGAAACGCTCCTGATGTTCGGCGTCGGTGGCCTGCTGATCTACCTGGCCATCGCCAAGGAGTACGAGCCGACGTTGCTGCTGCCGATCGGCTTCGGCGTGCTGCTCGGCAACTTGCCGAACTCGCCGATGAACCAGCCGGAAGGGATGCTCGCGCTGCTCTTCGATTTCGGCATCGACACCGAGCTCTTCCCGCTCTTCATCTTCATCGGCATCGGCGCGATGATGGACTTCCGTCCACTGCTCTCGCAGCCGTTGTTCGCGATCCTCGGCGCCGCCGGTCAACTCGGTATCTTCGCCACCCTGATCCTGGCGACCGTGGTCGGCTTCCCGTTGAACGAGGCGGCATCAATCGCCGTCATCGGCGCCATCGACGGCCCCACCAGCATCTACGTCTCGTCCCTGCTGGCGCCGGAGTTGCTGCCGGCCATCGCGGTCACCGCCTACTCCTACATGAGCCTGGTGCCGATCATCCAGCCGCCGCTGATGCGGATGTTCACCACTAGTAAAGAGCGACGCATCCGGATGGAGTACGCGCCGCGCCCGGTGCCACGCGGCGCCGTCATCGCGTTCCCGATCGTCGTCACCATCGTGGTGGGCATGCTCGTGCCGGCCTCGGCGCCACTCGTCGCGACGCTGATGTTCGGCAGCCTGCTGAAGGAATCCGGCGTGGTGAGCCAGCTGGCCAACACGGCGTCGAACGAGCTGGCCAACCTGTCGACGATCTTCCTGGGGCTGACCGTCGGTAGCCTGATGCAGGCCGACACGTTCCTGCAGCAAGAGACCCTATTCATCCTGCTGCTGGGACTGATCGCCTTCGCCTTCGACACCGTGGCCGGCATCATCTTCGGCAAGGTGCTGGCCGTTGCCACCGGGGGCAAGGTCAATCCGCTGGTCGGCGCCGCCGGTATCAGCGCGTTCCCGATGAGCGGTCGCCTGGTGCAGAAGGTGGCGCAGGAAGAAGACTTCACCAATCACGTCCTGATGCACGCCATGGGCGCCAACACCGCCGGCCAGCTCGGCTCGGTCATCGCCGGCGGGGTCCTGCTCACGCTTGTCCAGCTACTCGGCTAGCCAATCCGAGCGCGGCGTCCGCCTGGCCGCGTTGCCGCGTCGGTCACAGCCGCCCAGGCAGCTCCCTCCTTGCGCCTTGCCAGACGGACGCCGCGCTCGGATTGGCAGGAGGATTCAGAGGTCGAGGAAACGGTGTAATAAGCTATGGACGTCATCGTTACTCGAGGAGAATCCGGCATGCGCCAGCATTCCACGCTGAAGCGGCTGCTCGCCTGTGCGGCGGTCATCACCGCACTCGCCATCACCGTGCAGGGGCAGTACAGTCTCACGGTCAACTTCGACCGCCTCATCAATGCCGCCAACGAGCCGCAGAACTGGCTCCACATGAATGGCGACTACGGCGCAACCCGCTACTCGAAGCTCACGCAGATCAACCGGGAGAACGTCGGCGATCTCCGGATGGTGTGGGCGCTGGCGCTGGGGGGGATGCAGGACACCGGCCGGAATGGCCCCGAGAGCGAGGTGAACCCGCTCATCGACAACGGGTTCATGTATACGACCGACGGGTGGGGCACCATCTACAAGATCGACGCCCGCAACCCCGACTATGGCGACTTCGTCTGGATTGCCGACCCCGGTGTGGACCACGAGGGCAACACCTCGCGAACCCGGGGCATCTCGCTCTGGGAAGACAAGGTGATCAACAACCTGCCTGATGGGCGGGTCATCGCCGTCGACCGTGACAACGGCGAGATCATCTGGGACGTCGAGGTGGCCGGGCAGAACGAGTTCGGTCGCAGAGAACGGTTCCTGACCGCGCCGCTTGTGGCCAACGGCAAAGTGCTGGTCCAGAACGGCGCCGGAGATGGCGGCACCCGCGGCTGGGTGGCGGCGCTCGACGTGGACACCGGCGAAGAGCTCTGGCGGTGGTATGTCGTGCCGGAGCCGGGTCAGCCGGGCAGCGAGACCTGGAAGGACGACCACAACGCCTGGAAGACCGGCGGCGGCGGTATCTGGCAAACCGGGTCGTACGATGCCGAGCAGAACCTCTACATCGTCGGCACCGGCAACCCCTACCCGGCCTACGACGCCGAGTATCGCCCCGGCGACAACCTCTACACCAACTCCGCCGTCGCGCTCGACGTCGATACCGGCGAGCTCAAGTGGCACTTCCAGTACACGCCCAACGACTCGTGGGACTACGACGAGGTGGGTGTGCACATGCTGTACGACCTGGAGATCGACGGCGAGCTCCGGAAGGTGGTCTCGCACTTCGGTCGCAACGGCTTCTACTACACGCTCGACCGCACCGACGGCAGCTTCATCCGCGGCAACAAATACGTGAACGACCTCAACTGGACCGCCGGGCTGAACCCCGAGACCGGGATGCCGCTCGAGTACGACCCGAACCTGGACGTGCAGATCTACAACCCCGAGGCGCGCGCGATGCGGTCTGACCGCGACCAGATGAAACGGACCTGCCCCACCTGGCACGGCGGGGTGGCACACCAGCCGCTGGCCTATAACCCCGTGAAGCACATCGCCTACGGCGTGGGCACCGAAGGCTGCTTCTCACAGACGGGCGCCGAAATGGTGCCGGTGTCGCCCGATGGCGACGTGGACGTGCGGAACAGCGAGCGGCGGGAGACCGACAGCGACCTCTACTACGGTGCGTTGACCGCGGTCGACGCCATCAGTCACGACGTACTGGGCAAGGCGGTGACCGACATCGAGATCCGCTCGGGCGTGGTGGCCACGGCTGGCGGACTGGTGTTCACCGCGCTCCAAGACGGCTGGGTGGTGGCCTACAACGACGAAACGCTGGAGGAACTCTGGCGCTTCAACGTGGGCACGCCGCTCAAGGGTGCCCCCGTGACCTACTCGATCGGGCCGCGCCAGTATCTGGCGGTGCAGTCGAGCGGACGCCACCTGCACCCGGTCAAATACGACAACCTGGAAACGTCGAGCTATCTGTTCGTCTTCGCCCTGGACTGATCTCGGGCGGGGCTTCGCCCCGAACCCCGCGCAGGGCGGCGGCCCTGACCCGGGCCGCTCATCGTTGGCCGTAGACCTCGGTACCAGGGAAGCTCAGCGCGAAACCGTACCAGCGGCTGAAGAGTTGCTGGGGGCGCTCGGCATCGACGAGCGTGCCATCGGCCTCGTGGATGAGGCCGCGGCGCGCGCCCCGCCCTCGGTCGAACCTCACGTCTCGCCCATCGAGTCGCGCCGTGGCGGTATCGAAATAGAAGGCCACCGGCGTGAAGCTGATTCGGTCGATGAAAAGCACCACGCTGCGCCCGCCGACCTCGTCGACAATGGCCCCGGCCGACTCGATCTCGTCCATCGGATAAAACCGGACGGTATCGTCGGTGATCAGGCCCAGCCCCATCGCCATCCGCTCGACCCGGGTATCTTCCTCACCCAACGTCTCGGTGAACATCCCCGGCAGCGCCACGCCGGCCCTCGACGGATCGTAGGACTCGAGCATGCGGGCGCCAGAGGCCGGAACGTCGTCGGGGCCAAATCGCCGTCCGCCGGCGAAGTAGGGACGATTGGAGATCGCAATCTCGGTGGTGTCGTCCAGGGTGAGGACCTGCGAGACCTTCGTCTGGA